>NZ_JAJFZH010000007.1:0-212357 GCF_020733145.1 Chryseobacterium sp. X308 | reverse complement strand
GGGCTATAGTATATTTAAATAAAAATTTTATTGATTATAAAGCCTTCAAGTACTTCCAGCACCCAGCTTCCAGCTTCCTTTCTCCTCTACCTGTCCTCCAGCCACGTAAAGAAACTATGCGTTTTTTCTTTATTAATTAAAAGTTTTTCGGGAGTTTCAACGGTAAGCTTTACCAGTATTTTACGCTGAAAATAATGCTCCATTTCTTTAATCGCTCTAAAATTAACGAGATATTGCCTGTTAACTCTGAAGAATTGTTTGTCAGAAACCTGTTCCGCCACTTGTCCTAAAGGCTGGGTAAGAGGAAACTGTTCCTTTGTGAATGTAACCAGATGGGTGATCTCATTATGAATGTAAAAATAAGCAATGTCTTCGGTAGGAATGGTGGTGTATTTCTGATTTTTAAAAACCAGAAAACTACTCTTACCTGCGGCAGCAGGCTGGCTGATTTTCTGTATCAGAGACTCCAGGTCCGGAAGTTCGTTCTTCTGGAAGAATTTTTTCAGTTCATCAACCTTTCGCAGGGCTTCGGCAATATCTTCTCTGGAAAAAGGTTTCAAAACATAATCAACTCCTTTGCTTTTAAAAGCATCCAGCATATACTGATCAAAGGCAGTACAGAAAACCACAGGGCAGGTAATCTCCACCGATTTGAAAATTTCAAAGGAGAGTCCGTCCGAAAGATGGATATCCATAAAAATAAGATCAGGTTTGATCTCTTTTAAGCCTTCAATACTTGTTTCGATACTGTCGTAAACACCCAGTATCTTTGATTCCGGTTTTAAGTCTGAAATTAAATTCTGCAGGGATTTTGCCGCCCTGAATTCATCTTCAATAATGATTATATTCATGGATTAATGGTAGTTTTATCTGAAATGTTTTTTCGTCTGAATGAATGGTAATATCCTTTTCCAATAAATGTTTGTAGCGCATTTTAATATTGTCCAGCCCAACTCCCAAAGAATCTTCAGGAGTTAGTTTTCGCTGTATAGGATTTTCAATAACAATTTTGTCATCTGCATTATAGATTTTGATGTGTAAAGGCTTACTTTGCGAGACAATATTATGTTTGATACAGTTCTCCACCAATAGCTGAAGGGTAAAAGGAGGAATAAGCGTTTGAGCGGTTTCTTTTCCAAGTTCGTTGGTAAACTTAATCCCTTCTCCAAAACGGGCTTTCTGAAGAAAAAGATAAGAATCCACGATTTTCATTTCTTCCTGAACGCTGATCAGATCCAGCTTACGGCTTTCCAGCGTAAAACGGTAAAAATCAGAAAGCTTGACAATAAAATCAACGGTTTCTTCGTCATGAGTCTCTGCCATTAATTTTAACGTATTCAAACTGTTGAAAAGAAAATGCGGATTGATCTGCTGCTTTAATAATTCATACTGAGCACCCAGATTATCACTCTTTACCTTTTCCAGTTCAAGCTGTATCTGCTGCCCTGTATAGTTGTTCTGAAGCAGCGTAAGAAACATATAGCAAACCAGGTTGATCAGAATTCCCCTTACTTCCACCATCAGCATTACAGGACCAAAATTGATATGAGACAGAATCAGCTGCTGAATCCATGCCAGTCCAAACATAATCACCATCCCGAAAGCCAATACCACCATCAATCTGGAATAAGAGATATGCTGTCTGCGTTTTCCTGTACGGTTCAGCATATAGATATTGATATACCACATGATAACGGAAAATGCTGCTGTAATGGCCGAGTTTACCGCGGCCTCTTTCCAGTTGAACTCATGAGACGCCAGCTGGGGTACAGAAGATAGAACTCCCAGGAAAACGGAGCTTATCCAGATAATGGCCGGTGAGATTTTTATTTTTTGCTGTTGCATGAAATCTGCTGATTTGAAAAGGTTAAATTAATGTTTTTATTGGAAATATTATGATAAATAGTGAAACAGAAATTTTATTATGGCCTCGCTACGGGACGGTAACTCATGAAATACTGTATTCTTTCTTTTGTGTCTGAGAAAGTATTCTCAGGCTGATCATTTTTAAGATCATAAGAGACATTTCCGGCACTGTCTGCCTGAACAGTTTCGATACTTACCAGTTCTCCGGTGATGGTTCCTCCAATATACTGAGGATTATCATGGTATTTCCAGGTAACCAGTTTCATCACAGCACCTGCTTCAGGTGCCTGGCTTTTATTTGATAAGGATTCCAGTGCTTTTTCGTTCCCATATAAGGCAGACATAGTTTCTTTTTTAGGATTTAAAGAATTAGAGATAAATTTGAGAGGACCCGGGTCAAAAACAACCCTTGAAAAGCCATTATTTGTATTACTATTTTCTTTGCTGCAAGCGGTAAGAGAAACAAGGCTTACCAATAAGATCAGGATTGTATTTTTCATTTTTTCTGTAAATTTTGAATGAGTCTTTGGGTATTTACTTTCATGGGAACATCAAACAGATATCCTGTTTTTTCAGCGAGTTGTCTGTGGCAGGCGATGCAGGATTCTTTGGCGAAAGAAGCCGTTTTTCCTGTCGGATGAAGATCATCTCCGGAAAATTTTGCAAATCCCCAACCCTCTGTATCTTGATACTGCTTGGAATCTTTAACCATAAACTGTGCATTGATAAATTTCCCGGGTCTGATTTCTCCATCCGGAAGCTCTTCTTGTTTCCATACGGATTTTACTACCACACTTCCGTCCGGCCACGGATGAAAATTCTCTGTTTCCACAGCCTTTACCGCAATATCATTTCCATAAATTACACGGATAGAGTTATCAAACAGCGTACTCATACTGATTACTTTCCAGTTTTTAAAATCACCGGTGTATCGAACACCGTTGGGAGAAACCGGGAAATTGGTTGATGCCGGATCTAGTACAGAGGATGATACCTGAGGTGTCTCAATCTTTTTTTGAACAGAAGGACCTGCTGAGGATAAGGAAATTGTATATTTTTTGATCGTTTCAATATCTTTTGCTGTAATCCTGGCTGAGGGATGCAGAAGGGTGTACTCATGGAGAGGCATTTTACCACTTTGCATCATATTGAGAATAGCGTACATTTTTCCCTGATGTTCTGCAGTAGATAACTTTTCCCATTCTGAGAAGTTCAGGACTTCTCTGGCTCTTTTGATATCTTTGTTCACTGCCCAGGAAACAGGAGCAAGTTTATCATACCAGCTTAAATTCTGCTGATTGGAATGACAGCTGAAACATGAGTTTTCAAGAATACTGATCACTTCCTTTGGGGCTTCAATTTTCCCTGTAACCGGTTTTCCTTCCAAAGGTTTACTGAATAACTGCAGCCCTCCGAAGATTCCTAATATCGCCAGAAAGACAATGGCGATGGGATTTCTTTTTTTCTTTACGGTATCCATAATGAGTATTGTTTTTATTTTCTGATTCAAAAGTAGGCGGGAAGCCCATACTTTGAAATGAAAAACAGACTGAGCTGGACAAATCAAAAGGCGAATCCGGAATTTTTAACCCTGAAAATCCACAAGAAAATCCCGGTAACGCAATTACCGGGATTTGATTAAATCTGTTGTTTATAAAGTAATACCACCATCTATCACAATTTCAGTTCCGGTGACATAGCCCGAAATCTGATCATCTGACAAATAGGTAACCAGTTTGGCAATCTCTTCAGCGGTTCCCATTTTCTTCATTGGAATCTGTTCTATGAGATGGTTTTGAATATTTTTCAACGTTTCTTCATCCAGCCCTGCTTTACTCATAATTTCGGTTTTTATAGGGCCCGGGCTTATCATATTCACTCTGATTTTTCTTGGGGCTAATTCTGCTGCTGCCGTTTTGGCAATAGAATTTAATGCTGCTTTGCTTGCCTGATAAGCCGAACTGTTGGGTTTATAGGTAGAAGCCACAATAGAAGATAAAAAGATAACAGAAGCACCATCATTTAATAATGGAATGAATTTGCTTAATGTAAAGTAAGCTCCCCTGAAATTGATGTTCATCACCTGATCAAAATTTTCGGTATCCATATTTTCAATAGCAGTCAATGTACCTGTAATTCCTGCATTGATAAACAGGATATCTATTTTCCCGAATTGTTTCTCAATATTTTCTTTTAAAAGATCAATATCGTTAAGGTTGGCCTGATCTGCGATAAACGGAATGGCACCAAGTTCGCGGGCTGCTTTTTCTACGGCATCTTTTCGCCTTCCGGTAATGATCACAGTTGCTCCTTCTGCAATAAGTTCTTTTGCTGCAGCGAATCCGATCCCGCTGTTTCCTCCTGTTACGATAGCCAGTTTGTTACTGAATTTTTTCATTGTAAATTTTTTTGACAAAGTTATTTCAAAATGGTATACTTTTGTAATCAGTATCACAGAGTATACCAGTATCACGAATGATATCACTTAACTTTGCAATTATGGAACGAGACCAGAACGAAGAACTCAGAGCATTACAGGATACCCTTTATTTTATCGGAGGCAAATGGCGGATTCCTGTCATCAATTCACTGTGTAACGGGAACAGACGCTTCAGGGAAATTGAAAGGAGTATTCCCGGAATTACCACCAGAATGCTTTCAAAAGAACTGAAAGATATGGAACTGAATAAACTGCTAAAACGCACCGTTTATCCCGAAACTCCTGTTTTAATAGAATATGAACCCACAGAATACTGCCGAACCTTTGGAAATATCATTCAGGAAATGATCAACTGGGGCAGGGAGCATAGGAGAGTGATTGTGGAGGATAGAAAATAATACCAATAAAAAACCTCTCACGAAGGAGAGGTTTATAACTATTTGTCAAAAATTTCGATCATTACATTGTCAGGAATTATTCCCGAATAATCATAAGACTGAACGTTGAGTTGAGTAACTGAACTTACACAGACTACCTTATTATTGTAGCTGAACACTTTATAAGGATATCTTTTTGTATTGATTGTCTTGGTTTTTGTGTAAGAATTGATGTTATAAAGCTCAATGGTCTTACTTGTAGTTCCTGCAATAATACTGTTACCATCAAAATCAAAACTTGAAAGCTTGGAATTTCCGGAAGGCAGATCATTCTGATAAATCATTTGCGAATTATAGACAGAACCAGAACTTGCCGTAATGATTCTTCCATCAGGAAATGCTTCAAATATCCTGTAATTAAGTGGGTGATCTCCATGATAAGTATCGTCCTGATGACTGATGTAATTCCCATTAAGATCAAAATTATAAAGATCCATATCTACAGGTGAAATATTCTGTGTTATGGTATATAATTGCACAGAAGTTCCTACAGCTTTTCTCATCCTTCCACTATTATAATAAAGCTGAGGTGATTGAGAAATGATAGCTTTTGTAGCTCTGCTTGCTGATTTAATCACACTGGAACTGCTATTACTATTTGAAGAACCGTAAAGTATACCGTTATGATATACAGTACTGATGAGTGGCATTCCGAAACTCACCTGAGCTTTCAATGTCAGATCATTTCCATCATAAATATCTACCCAACCATCATTTCTGGGAACATATAGTTCTACACTTCCATTATAGGTTCCAATATCAGAGTAGCCTAAAGTTGCATTTGTGCTGATCTGATGGGTAACAGAGTTTGTATTCACATCATAAATAGCAATTTTCCCATCCGTATCTAATAGGTATAGCTTTCCGGAGTTTTTATCAAATTGGGCATCAAAAGTTTTAAGATTAACCAATTTGATCTCAGGTCTTTCAATTTTTATAATGTTACTTTTAACCTCTTCACCATTAACCTTAATACCAATAACCTGATATTCTACATAAGGGTTAAATGGTACGGCTGAAGTAAATGTAAACTGATTCGGATAGCTATTACCAATTTCGGATTGTATCCCATTTTGAGAATCACTTCTTACAATTTTATAATGATTATAAGTGGCATCTCCGCTGAGCGTCCATTTTAAGCTTACCGTTTCAGTGGTATCACTGTAAGTTGAAGTTAAATTGATCTTATTTTCAATAACAGGAGGTGTTACTGTGACCACCTCCGTAATATCATCGTTTGAACTGCTGCATGAAAATATTGATAAATAAGCAAATAATAAGGTTATAGTTTTTTTCATAAATTTTAGATTCCGTCAATAATTTCATTTAAAACAGTGCTAGGTCTCATGGCTGCATATGTTTTATACGTATCAGCTTTGTAGTAACCTTCAATGTTCTGAGGTTTACCCTGAGCACCAATTAATTCAGCATTGATTACTTCTTCATTTTCCTGCATTGCCTGAGCAACAGGAGCAAACTGAGCAGCCAGTTCAGCATCAGCAGTCTGGTTCGCCAACGCTTCAGCCCAATACATTGCCAGATAGAAGTGAGAACCTCTGTTGTCTATCTGACCCACTTTTCTTGCAGGAGATTTATCTGTAGCTAAGAATTTAGCGTTAGCTTCATCCAATGCATCAGCTAAAACCTGAGACTTTGTATTTCCCTGAGTTTGTGCAAGATGCTCTAAAGAAGCCTGAAGTGCTAAGAATTCACCCAGAGAATCCCATCTTAGGTATCCTTCTTCCAGGAACTGCTCAATATGTTTTGGAGCAGAACCTCCGGCACCAGTTTCAAATAAACCACCACCATTCATCAATGGAACGATAGAAAGCATTTTTGCAGAAGTACCAAGCTCAAGGATTGGGAAAAGGTCTGTTAAATAATCTCTCAATACGTTTCCGGAAACTGAGATTGTATCTTTACCTTCTCTTGCTCTCTTCAACGTTTCAGTCATAGCATCTTTTACATCAAGGATTCTGATGTCAAGACCTGTTGTATCGTGATCAGCAAGATATTTTTCTACTTTTTTGATGATTTCTCTGTCGTGAGCTCTTCCTTTGTCTAACCAGAAGATAGCAGGAGTATCAGATAATCTTGATCTGTTTACCGCTAATTTTACCCAGTCCTGGATAGGAGCATCTTTAGTCTGACACATTCTGAAGATATCATCTTTTTCTACTTTCTGAGAAAGAAGAACGTTTCCGGCTTCATCCTGAACTTCTACAGTTCCGTCAGCTGACAATTGGAAAGTTTTATCGTGAGAACCATATTCTTCAGCTTTCTGAGCCATTAAACCTACGTTTGGAACAGATCCCATTGTGGTAGGGTCCAATTTTCCGTGCGCTTTCATATCGTCAATCACAGACTGGTAGAAACCTGCATAAGAACGATCCGGAATGATACAAACGGTATCTTCTTCATTTCCGTCTTTGTTCCACATTTTACCTCCGCCTCTTACAAGAGCAGCCATAGAAGCATCAACAATGATATCTGAAGGTACGTGGAAGTTGGTAATTCCTTTATCAGAGTTTACCATAGCCACTCTAGGTCCTTCAGCAAGAGCTTTTTCAATATCAGCTTTGATGTCAGCTTCCTGAGCATTTCCTTTGATTTTTTCGAAAAGATCAGCAAGACCGTTGTTTGGATTAATATCTAAAGATTTGAATGTCTCAGCATATTTAGTGAATACTTCTTTGAAGAAAGTCTCAACAATAGCCCCGAAAATGATAGGGTCAGAGATTTTCATCATCGTTGCTTTAAGGTGAGCAGAAAGAAGTACATTTTTGTTTTTAGCTTCTTCGATGGCTTCCTGAACGAATGCTTTCAATGCCTTTAAGTTCATAACAGAAGAATCAATTACTTCACCAGCCAGAAGACCTGCGTAGTCTTTTAAAACAGATTCAGAACCGTCATTTCCTTTAAATACGATTCTGTATTTTGTAGCGTTTTCTAAAGTTGTAGAAGTTTCTGTACCATAGAAATCACCATTGTTCATGTGAGCCACATCAGTTTTGCTGTCAGATGCCCAATCACCCATTCTGTGAGGATTAGCTTTTGCATAGTTTTTAACAGCTTTTGGAGCACGTCTGTCAGAGTTTCCTTCTCTTAATACAGGGTTTACAGCACTTCCTAATACCTTGGCATATTTAGCTTTGATCGCTTTTTCTTCGTCATTTTTAGGTTCTGCAGGATAGTTTGGAACTGCGAAACCTTTACCTTGTAATTCAGCAATCGCTGCATCCAATTGAGGTACAGAAGCAGAAATGTTCGGTAACTTAATGATGTTGGCTTCAGGTTTTGTTGCCAATTCTCCAAGTTCTGCCAAAGCATCACCGATCTTTTGGTCGTCTTTCAAAAACTCAGGGAAGTTGGCTAAAATTCTTCCTGCCAAAGAAATGTCCGGTACTGCGATTTCGATATCTGCTGATTTTGTAAAAGCTTTTACGATAGGTAAAAACGAGTGAGTAGCCAGCATTGGAGCTTCATCAGTAAGTGTGTAATAGATTTTTGATTTTTCTGACATTATACTGTTATTTTTTATTTGAAATTTTAAGTCCCACAAATTTAGTAAATATCATTGTTTTATTGAAGATATTTCCATAAAAAAAAGAGGCTTTTGACTCTTTATATTGATATCTGCTTAATTTATGTTCACCTTCCGGTTATATTTATTTTAGAAATAATTTTATAATGTTCAGAGGCTGAACTTTTTGTCCTTAAAATCAGGCTTTTTGAAGGCTGCAGCTACATAATAATTATGTCTGATAAAACTGATAATCAATAAGATGTTTTTTATTCTCACTTTAAGATTAATTTAACCATAATAAAACCGGAAAAATTTTCTTTTTTGATTACATTTGAAAAACTAAAAAAATAAATATTATGTCAACGACAATCACTTTAAAAGGAAGAAGTACACACAATAGGAGCATTACCATCAGTAGGAACCACTGTAAAAGACTTTGCATTGGTAGATTCAGGATTAAATGTGAAAACCCTTCAAAATTTTGACGGAAAGAAAAAAGTATTCAATATTTTCCCAAGCATTGATACCCCTACCTGTGCCGCTTCTTCCAGAAAATTCAATGAGGAAGCTTCAAAGCTTGATAATACGGTGATCATCAATGTTTCTAAAGACCTTCCATTTGCATTAGGAAGATTCTGTGCAGCAGAAGGATTGAATAATGTAGAAACACTTTCAGATTTCAGAAGCAGCTTCGGAGACGATTATGAAGTGACCATCGCAGATTCTCCTATGAAAGGATTACTGAGCCGCGCCGTGATCGTTACAGACGAAAACAACAAAGTAGTATATACTGAGCAGGTTCCTGAAATTGCTAATGAACCTAATTACGATGCCGCTCTTGCAGCATTGAAATAATAAAATAATTTTTGTAGAAAAGCCTTGTGAATATGATTTTGCAAGGCTTTTTTGAATATAAAACCAATCAGATCACACCAAATGACGTCAAATAATTATCAGAAATATGGAGAAATTTTTCAGGTAGATTCAGATCATTTTGAAGAATTCTACGCTTTACTTCATGATACAAAGCTTTTAAAATCTGACTTTTTTCTCAAACAGGGAGAGAAATGCAAATACCTGGGGTTTATAAAGAAAGGAACCATCAGATGTTTCTACATCAATGATCGGGGGCGCGAAATCAATTTTGGATTTTATTTTGAAAATGAATTTTTCACCGATTATGAAAGCATTCTTTGTGATACTGTATCCAATATGAATATCCAGGCATTGGAAAACTGTGAAATTCTGCTGTTGAGTAAAGATCACCTGCGGAATTTATATAAAAAAGAGGCTTACTGGCAGGGATTCGGAAGAGTGATGAGTGAAAAAATTTATCTGGATGCCAAAAAACGGATTGATGACCTATTGTGCTATTCCCCTGAAAACAGATATCTCAATTTGCTCAAAAAACAGCCTGCGCTCTTTCAGAAAATAGCCCAGAAACATATTGCCAGTTATTTGGGTGTAACAGAGCAGTCACTCAGCAGAATAAGAAGCCGGATTGTAAATTAACTTAAGTTAACGTCTGCTCATATTCTAAGCCGTAGCTTTACCATATCAAATTTAACACAATCATTATGGAACAAAAAGATTTAACCATTATTTTGGTACACGGAGCTTGGGGAGACGGGTCACACTGGCAGTACATTATCCCTTCATTGACAAAAGCAGGATATAAAGTAAGAAGTGTTCAGAACCCGTTAACTTCTCTACAGGATGATATTAATAAGACCAAAGACCTTATTGATGCTCAGGAAGGGAAAGTGCTTTTAGTAGGACATTCCTATGGTGGTGCTGTTATCTCAGGAGCCGGAAATCACGATAAAGTGGCGGGACTCGTTTATATTGCTGCATTTGCCCCTGATGCCGGAGACAGTCTTGGATCACTTTTAGGAAGACGCGAATCGCCTGGCGGAGCAAGTATTTATCCTGATAACAAAGGCTTTTTATGGATTAAATATGATGAATTTAAATCTGCTTTCTGCCAGGATTTAGACGATGAAAAAGCCTTGGTGATGTCATTGTCACAAAAGCCTATTCACGGCCAGTGTTTTGGTGATATAGCGGGTGAACCGGCATGGAAAACACGCCCAAGCTGGTATCAGATTTCATTGCAGGACCGTATGATCCCTGCAGAAACCGAAAAAGAAATGGCGGAGCGTCTTGAACCCAAGAAGATCATCTCGTTAGATGCAGGACACGCTTCACTGGCATCACATCCTGAAGAAGTTACTCAGCTTATTTTAGAAGCCGCGGCTTCCATTTAATCAAGATACAATTCAATAGTTGATTAAGCCTTGTGAATTTTACGTAATTTCACAAGGCTTTTTTAATCAAAAAATTTGAACATGGTAAAAAGAATCGTAGTCAATATTAAAACGAATACTATTTCAAAAGCCAGCCGGTTTTATCAGGAAATTCTGGGACTGGAGGTTTTGATGGATCATGGCTGGATTAAAACATTGGGCAATGAGGAAGAAGCCAAAGTTCAGATCAGCTTTGCTGAACAGGGAGGAAATAATACAGAAGTTCCCGACCTGTCCATTGAAGTGGATAATGTGGGTGAAATCTATGATAAAATGAAAAATGCAGGCTTTGAAATCACTTATGAACTTACCCATGAAGAATGGGGAGTACGAAGATTTTTCGTTATAGATCCATTTGATAGACTGATTAATATACTGTCTCACCAATAAAAACGGGTTTTATGAATCCGTATATTTTACCGTAGTTGATTATTAATAATGATCCGGATCATTAAATAATAAGGTGAATAAAACTTACCTTTACACTTTAATCTTAGAATGAAACGATCAGGAACAGCAGATTTACCTCTTCACTATGGCAAAGTACCGCCATGGCTGTATGAACGCATGTCTGTTCTGGGGCTTTCCATTATTGAAGTCATTCTCATGGATTACGGTAAAGACGAGGTCTTACGTCGTTTGGCAGATCCATTCTGGTTCCAGAGTTTTGGAGCCGTGATGGGAATGGACTGGCATTCTTCAGGGATTACCACTTCCGTTATGGGAGCTTTAAAACGTTCTGTTAACCCAAATTCTCAATCGCTGGGACTTTATATCTGTGGCGGAAAAGGGAAGTTTTCCCGCGAAACTCCATCAGAGCTCATTAAAATTGCAGATAAAACCGGATTGAACGGAACAGAACTGGTAAGAGCCAGCAAGCTTTCTGCAAAAGTAGATAATACGGCCATTCAGGATGGCTATCAGTTGTATCTGCACAATTTCATTCTCTCAGACAATGGAAACTGGAGCGTCATTCAGCAGGGAATGCATGAATCTGACGGAACAGCAAGACGTTACCACTGGCACTCGGAAAACATTACCTCTTTTGTAGAACAGCCGCACACAGGAATCAATGGGATTTCGAGAGGGAGAATTCTTAACCTTACGGATACCGAAGCTTCAGAGAACAGAAAAGGAATTCTGGATATTTCCCATACTGATTCGGCTGAGGTGATGAAGGATTTTGCCAGATTGATTCTACCTGCCCACCATGATGTGCAGGCTTCTGATGTTGATCTGAAACGTCTCGGAGCCCTGCTGTATGTTACCAGAGAACAGCAGCCACAGAATTTTGAAGACCTGCTGATGCTGGAAGGAGTAGGGCCAAGAACCATGCAGTCATTGGCTCTGGTCAGTGAAGTGATTCACGGGGCACCGTCAAGATTTGCAGATCCGGCAAGGTTTTCCTTTGCTCATGGCGGTAAAGACGGACACCCTTTCCCGGTGCCGATCAATACGTATGATGAAAGTATCAGCATCCTGAGAAAAGGGATTGAAAAATCCAAACTTGGAAATTCTGATAAGCTGAATTCTTTAAATAAACTTCATCAGATCATAACAAAAGCAGAAAAAGATTTCACTCCGGATTTTGATATTCAGCAGGTGATCGAAGAAGAAAGACAGAATTCCTGGCGTTTTGGCGGAAAAACGGTATTCGGCGATGCCCAGAAACCCGATAATCCTCCCAAGCCAATACAGCTCTCACTGTTTTAAAAAAATATTTCCTGTAAAAAACTTACCATTACTGTATCGGCAGATAGACATTCCCATCCTCCGGAGGGGTGGCGAAAATTCAAAGAATTTTTGACGGGGTGGCCAGAGATAGTATGTTTCAAATAACTGTTTAAAAACAAAAAGCTTTGAAATGTATTTAATTTCAATAGGGTATGTGCTTTTTATGAAAATATTCAATGCTTTGTTTAATATTTTTTGCTCTGAATTCAATTAAAAATTTTACTTTTAAAGACTTAAAAAAATTGACACCAATGACCAATAAAGCCTTAGAAACCTGCTATGATTTCCCTTTCTTTTTCCCCGAAGAGCTTGCTGAAATATTCCAGGCTCATGAAAAAAGATCTTTCCAGAAAGGTGATTTCATTCTTGAGGAAGGAAAAACGGCCAATGAATATTATATTCTTGAAAGCGGATTGGCGCGTTCCTATGTTAATGATTTCAATGGAAATGAAGTAACCACCCACTTTTTTGTAGAAAATGAAGTCATCATTGAGGTGTTGTCAATGTTTCAGCGGGTTCCCTCTCAGGAAAATATCGTTTGTATCACAGACTGCGAGTGCTGGAGGCTGGATTATGATACCTTCCAGGAGTTGTTCCATAAAATCCCAAACCTCAGGGAATGGGGAAGATCATGGATGTCTCAGGAACTTTTTGCTTACAAACAAAGATCTGTAGAAATGTTTACCCTTTCTGCCACCAGAAGATATCTGAATCTGCTGGAGCAGAAATCTAAAGTAGTACAATGGGCACCCTTGAAACAAATTGCATCCTACTTGGGAGTTACAGATACTTCCCTGAGCCGTATCCGTAAAGAAATCGTTTCTCATCCCAAGAAAAATTAAATCTTGCCCTATGACAAGTAGATTTTCATTGCACCTTGGTAATTTTGGATTACAGATTAACACTAAAATTACAAAAAATGAAAGTCAATCAAATTTATGTCAACCTTCCGGTAAAAGATGTACAGAAAACCAAAGAATTCTGGACTAAGGTAGGTTTTTCTATCAATGAACAATTCTCTGATGATAAAGCAACTTGCGTTGTTTTGAATGATACCATCTATGTGATGTTTCTCCAGGAAGATTATTTTATGACCTTCACCAATAAACCTGTTGCCAAAGAAAATACCAGTCAGGTTCTTGTAGCGGTAGGTTTGAACAGCCGTGAAGAAGTAGATAAAATAGTAAATACTGCTGTAGATAACGGAGCACGACAGCACGAAGAGCCCCAGGATTACGGATGGATGTACCAGAATTCTTTCTGGGATCCGGATGGGCATGGCTGGAATATTACTTTTGCAGATATGTCTCAAATGCCTGCTGAATAAATTAAATAAAAATAAATCTTGTCATAGGGCAAGCGTACTCTTACCAAATCCCGGTAATTTTGGATAACAATCACCACTAAAATTTACAAAATGAATATTACAGATATTTACGTCAATTTACCTGTAAAAGACGTTCAAAAAACCAGAGAATTCTGGACGAAGCTTGGCTTTTCTATTAATGAACAGTTTTCAGATGAGAAAGCAATATGCGTAGTCATGAAAGAAAATCATATCTACACTATGTTTCTTAAAGAAGAATTTTTCCAAACCTTTACCAACAGGCCTTTTGCGAAAGGAGATACTACTCAGGTACTTCTTGCTATCGGAGTCAACAGCCGGGAAGAAGTAGACGGTATGGTAAAAACAGCGATCGAAAATGGAGGGTCAAAATACAGTGAGCCTGTAGATTACGGATGGATGTATCAAAGCAGTTTTGCTGATATCAACGGCCATCAGTGGGAAGTAGTGCATGGTGATGTCTCTCAGATCCCTGCAGAATAATCCATAACACCACAAAATATATCATATGGAAACACAATCAAACGATATAGAAATCATAAAAAATCAGGTAACCAGTAACTATTTTGTGATTACGATGAATATCGATGGTATTACCCATGAAGAATCTGTGATTTTTCCCAATGGTGAAGCCAATTGTATGAACTGGATTCTTGGACATCTGATCTACATCAGAAATCCATTACTGAATATTTTAGGAGAAGAATCTGTCTGGGATATTGAAAGATTTTCTTTCTATAACAGGGGTGAAATTGCTTTAGATCATAAAGATAAATTGATTAGTTTCGAAGATTTAAAATCCTATCTTAAGCAATCCCAGGATAAGCTGGAAGCAAAGCTCAGCACGCTTGAGAGTTTTAAACCTGAAATGGTTAAAGATATATCAACCTTAAGCCTTCATGAAATCTATCACAGTGGGCAGCTGGGTTACCTCCGTAGAATTTTAGGAAAACCGGGTGCTATAAAGTAGCATGCTGTTTTTAGACTCCTTACTTCGCTCGGAATGACAGGTACATCGCTGAAATATGAGTATTCCCTTTTTAGAAGAGTACAATTTTATCGTAGATAAAATCCCCGCGCCTTAAAAGCGAATGGTTTGTAAAACTCTTAGCGCCTTTGCGTTTCTCCAACCTACTAACCACTAATTTCTAACTTCTAATCTCTGATTAAAAATGAACACACCAAAATCAAAAAAAATGGAGCTCGTTATTCCGGCTTACAGAATGCATTCCCAAAGCTTTATGAACGTTTTGGACGGCATTTCGGAAGAAGATGCCTTGAAAAGAATTGAAAATAAAACCAATCATATCGTATGGATGGCAGGAAACTTTGTCAACATGCGCTACGGATTAGGTTCAGTACTTGGGCTTCAGGGAGAAGACCCGTACAATGATTTGTTTTTCCAGGGAAAAGCACTGGATGAAAGTTTTAAATATCCAACCCTTGCTGAACTGAAAGAAAACTTTCATACAATTTCAGCCAAAGTCTTTCAAAAACTTCAGGAAGTAACCGATGAAGAACTGGATGAAATATTTGAAATAGGAATGAACATCCCTTTCATTAAAGAAACAAAACTCAATTTTGTCGGAATGTGCATCGGCCGTGAAGACTATCTCTGCGGGCAGATAGGTCTTATGCGCAGAATTTTGGATTATCCGGGAATGAAATATGATGTGGACGAAAACCTTAAGTATTAACAATGAATCCAGTAGAAAAAGGCTATAAAAAAGTCAACGGAATCCAATTATACTATGAAATCTACGGATCGGGAAAGCCTGTGGTTTTAATTCATGGCGGAGGCTCTTCTATTCTATATGATTTTAAAGAAGTCATCGCAAGGCTTGAAGGTAAATTTCAGCTCATAGGAATCGATTTACAAAATCATGGCAGAAGTGAGCATCGCGATATTCCGGAAACCTTTGAGCAGGATGCAGACGATGTCGCAGGACTATTGGCAGAACTCAACATTGAAAAAGCTTCATTCTGGGGATTCAGTAATGGAGGAAGTACGGTAATGCAGATTGGGCACCGACATCCGGACATTGTTGAAAAACTGGTTGTTGCCTCAGCTTTCTACAAAAGAAGCGGAATGATAGACGGTTTTTTTGAAGGAATGCAGGAAGCAACTTTTGACTCAATGCCGGAACCTTTTAAAATTAATTTTTTAAGCCTCAATCCTGATTTTTCAAAGCTTGAAAACCTTTTTGAGAAAGATTGTACAAGGATGCAGACTTTTCAGAACTGGAATGATGAAGTGCTGAGGTCGATCAAATCACCTGCATTATTTATCAGCGGCGATCAGGATGTGATGAAGCCGGAACATACTGCCGAAATGTGGCGGTTGGTGAAAGGCTCCCGGTTACTGATACTTCCTGCAACTCATGGTACTTATATGATGCCGGATTTTGATGGAAGTATTGATACCAACTTAATAGACTTTACCGTCAGAGAAGTAGAAAAATTTTTAAACCATTAAGCGTTTTTTTATTCATAGTAAATTAATTAATCCTTAATGGATCAACAGCAGAAACAATATTTTATAATAATAACTTTAAAATTAAAAATCATGGCTAAGTTAAATCCGTATCTGAATTTTGATGGAACAGCTGAAGAAGCGTTCAATTTTTACAAAAGTGTTTTCGGTGGTGAATTCGTTGGTGGAATTCATAAAATGGGCAATGCACCCGGTACCGAAAATCTGTCAGAAGAAGAAAAAAACAGGGTAATGCACATTGCTTTGCCTGTAGGCGGAGACCTGTTAATGGCATCCGATATTGTACCGGCATTCGGGCAGACTCTTACCGTAGGAAATAATAATTATGTGTCTATTTTCCCTGATTCAAAAAGCGAAGCAGACAGGATTTTTAAAGAACTTTCTGATGGCGGAAACGTGGAAATGCCAATTGAAGATCAGTTCTGGGGAGACTACTTCGGATGTTTTCAGGATAAGTATGGTGTTCATTGGATGGTGAACTATAATGAAGAATCTGCAAAATAATCTTATATTTAACTAATGATAATAAAGAGATGCTCATTTTTGGGCAGCTCTTTATTTAAACTTTTAAAAATATAGAACTATGGATCCAATTAAAATAGACATCACAATTTTAGCACCGGTGGAGAAGGTTTGGAATTATTTCAATGAACCCAAGCACATTACGAAATGGAATTTCGCCCATGAAACCTGGCACTGTCCTAGTTCTGAAAATAACCTTGTAGTAGGAGGCAAATTCAAAAACAGAATGGAAGCAAAAGACAAAAGCTTCGGATTCGATTTTGAAGGCGTATATGATGAGATTATTCCTCATGAGGTCATTAAGTATCACCTGGAGGACGGACGAAAAGTGGAAGTTGTATTTGATAAGATAGATGAGAATACAACAAAAGTGATTGAAATTTTCGATCCGGAAAAACAAAATTCTGTGGAAATGCAGCGGGATGGCTGGTATGCTATTCTCAACAACTTCCACAAATATGTTGAGAATCATTAACAATATTTTTTTGTAGCCATGATCAATCTAGTTATCATGTCAAAGAGTTTAAACTCTATGTATGCTTTTAATTATGACTCTACAGAGCAATTCCTTCACGGAGTTATTGCAATACCGGCAAGAAGAGCCTTAGAAAAAGAAAAAATAAATTCTTTGGAAAAACTTTCAGATTATTCCGAAAAAGAAATCATGCAGCTTCATGGTTTCGGTAAAAATGCAATGATGAAACTGAAGAATTACATGAAAGAAAATCAGGTCTGCTTTAAAGAAGCATAATATATATATACAACTGAAAAATTTTGCAGTGTCATTGCAGTAAAACGGATTGGTGCCGTTTAAAAGCAAAGGCATAAGATCTGTTTTGCTGTATAGAGAATTAAATTACACCACCTTTATTAAAAATTAAAATTATGAATAACGATATTTTCCCATGTCTCTGGTATGATGGAGACGCTAAGCAGTCAGCAGAATTTTATTGTAAAGTTTTTGGAGGAGAAATCACTGCAGATACTCCTGTAGTAATGAACATTGATTTGTTTGGACAAAGAATCATGCTTCTGAATGGAGGCCCTCAATTCAAAAAAAATGCTTCTATCTCTTTCATGGTCATCTGTGAAACAGAAGATGAGGTTCAAAAATACTGGGATCAATTACTGGATGGCGGAATAGCTTTGATGGAACTGGGATCTTACTCATGGAGCCCGAAATATGGATGGGTTCAGGATAAATACGGTGTAACATGGCAGTTGTTTCTGCGAGAAAAAGCAAGCGATCAGAAAATAATTCCTACTTTGATGTTTATCCATGCGAACAACGGCAAAGCCAAAGAAGCAATGGAACTTTACACGAAAACTTTTCCCAATTCAAGCATAGGAAATATATTGACCTACGGAGCAGGGAGCGAAGGACATAACATTCCGGAACCGGCAGAAAATGTTCAGCATGCTCATTTTACAATAGATAATTACAGCGTATTCTGTATGGATAATTCCTATGATCACCCGTTTGACTTCAATGAAGGAATATCATTAGTGGTAATGACAGATGACCAGGAGCAAACGGACAAATATTGGAATGCCTTTACAGCCGATGGCGGCAGAGAAAGTATGTGTGGCTGGCTGAAAGATAAATACGGATTAAGCTGGCAGATTGTTCCTAAAAGACTCATCCAGCTGATGAATGATTCTAACCAGGAAAAAGCTTATAAAGTTGTTCAGGCGATGATGAAAATGCAGAAAATTATTATTCAGGATCTGGAAGATGCTTATAATTCTTAAATATTTTCGGCGTATTGTTTGATGTGATTTAGGAAAAAGATTTGCATATGAAAACACAGAACAAATCAGACTCTAAGTCAAAAGTCCCTAAAGAAGGGGTGTTTCCGGAAATTATCCGGAACGATTATCAGGGAAGCCGGAAGCTGCAGGGTAAAAAAGCGGTTATTTCCGGAGGAGACAGCGGCATAGGACAGGCGGTGGCCGTTCATTTTGCCAGGGAAGGAGCAGATGTCGCCATTATCTATAAAGAAAGTGACGATGATGCCAGAGAGACCCAAAAGCTGGTTGAGAAAGAAGGACAGAATTGTCTTGTGATCAAAGGAGATCTTACCCGGAAAGCATTCAGAACCAAATGCGCAGACAAGATTAAAACAGAGTGGAAGAATATTGATATTCTTGTTAATAATGCAGGAATTCATACCTCAAAAAGCAGTCTGGAAAAAATCTCTGATGAACAGATTCAGGAAACGTTTGATACCAATATCATTTCCATGATTTCGTTCACCAGAAATTTTCTTCCGATGATACCCAAAGGAGGAAGGATTATTTGTACAACCTCTGTTACAGCGTACCGCGGAAGTGACCACTTATTAGATTATGCGGCAACAAAAGGTGCTGTTTTGTCCTTTATCCGGTCTCTGGCCGATAATCTTGCAGAAAAAGAAATCCTGGTAAACGGAATTGCACCAGGACCTATATGGACGCCATTGGTGAAAGAAGCTTTTGATGATCTTTCCACCTTTGGAAAAGACACTCCGCTGAAACGTGCGGGACAACCTTCTGAAGTAGCACCAGCTTATGTTTTTCTTGCCTCAAAGGATGCAAGTTATATTACAGGAGAAATTATTCATATCAATGGTGGTGATTTTGTCGGAGGATAGAATGAGAAGTTAGAAGTTAGAAGTTAGAAGTGATTGATCAGTAATTTCACTCACCCTCCAACCCTCCAACCCTCCAACCCTCAAACTCTCAAACTCTCAAACCCTCCAACCC
This sequence comes from Chryseobacterium sp. X308, assembly GCF_020733145.1. Taxonomy (NCBI): domain Bacteria; kingdom Pseudomonadati; phylum Bacteroidota; class Flavobacteriia; order Flavobacteriales; family Weeksellaceae; genus Chryseobacterium; species Chryseobacterium sp. X308. The sequence goes on along the minus strand of NZ_JAJFZH010000007.1, from coordinate 192,942 downwards.
ATTACCCACCCATTAATACTTAAAAATGGAAAAATTATCATACGAAATAGAAATCAATGCCGAACCTGAAAAAGTATGGAGTGTCCTTTGGGGTGATATTACCTACAGACAATGGACAACAGCATTTACAGAAGGTTCTTTTTATGAAGGAACACTTGAAGAAAATAATATTGTCAAATTTCTTGATCCGAAAAACAACGGAATGTACAGCAGGGTGGAAAAAATGATTCCCAACGAGGAAATAAAATTTTTGCACCTTGGAGAAATTTATGAAGGCATTGAAGTTCCTCAGGACTGGGGTGAAGCTACAGAGGCTTACTTTCTTGAGGAGAACGAAGAAGGCACTTTACTGAAAACAGAAATTCAGACACCGGCAGAATTTAAAGAATTTTTTGAAGAGAAGTTTCCAAAAGCGATGTCACTCGTTAAACATCTTTCAGAAAATCAGCTGTAAATAATTGAGTTAGAATTAAAGAAAAATCTGCGAGCTCTGAGATTACTTCGCTTTGCTCGCAATGACCACCGTAAAAAATAAAAAATGGAAACCTTATCATACGAAACAGTAATTGATGCACCTATGCAGAAAGTGTGGGACATCCTATGGAATCCTGAAACATATAGTGAATGGACCAAGTATTTCGGAGCAGGATCTACTATGAAATCTGACTGGAAAGTAGGAGGGAAAACCTATTTCCTGAATGCACAGGGAGAAGGAATGGTTTCAACCATAGACAGCATGGACGAGCCCAATCATATTGTGTTCAAACATCTGGGAATGGTAGATAAAGAAGGCCATGAAGACACACAGAGCAAAGAAGTCATGGAGTGGAACGGGAGTTTTGAAAAATACTTTCTGATAGACTTTGACGGAAAAACGAAACTTCATGCCGAAGTTCAGGTAGAAAAACAGTGGCAGGATCATATGAATACAGGCTTCACAAAAGGATTGATGGTTGTGAAAAGTCTTGCGGAAGGAGTGAGCCTTGGTTCAGTGTAAAGAAGTTCAACGTTTAAAGTTTAATGTTTAGAGTTGGTATCTTATCCTGAATACTGCTACCTGCCACCTAAAACCTACTGCCTAAAAATGAAATTACTCGTAATACTTTTCGCAACATTTATTCTGGCTTTGCTGGGGACTTTTTTGTTTCAGGGAAAGCCGGATTTTATATTTTCAGGAAACCTTGGAATGGCTGTTTTCATCATATTTATAGGTTTCTCTCATTTTAAATTTCAAAAGGGAATGGCGATGATGATTCCTAATTTTATTCCTGCCAGGATGTTTTGGGTATATTGTACAGGAGTTCTGGAGATTGCAGCGGGAATCGGGCTTATGATTCCGGCCATCCGTGAGATAACAGCAATTTTACTCATTATTTTTTACGTATTGGTTTTTATAGCCAATATCAATTCTTCCAGAAAGAAGATTAATATTTTTAAAGCCGATTACACAGGGCCGGGAATGAAGTATCTTTATACCCAAAGGATTCCCATGCAGATTATTTTAATAGTCTGGACCTGGTATTTCGGAATTTATTTACACTAAAAAAGACAGTCTGTAAAGGCTGTCTTTTTTATATAATCGGGATTTTTTTAACTAAATGAGATAAAAATGTAACATTTTATAGGTGTAACGAGTCTTATTGTAGAAAAGCATGAGTTTTTATTAATCTAAAAATGAAATGCCTATATAACTTTAACCTTTAAAACAGAAGTTATGAATCTAAATCACAACATTTTCGGTACAGCCCTTATTGTACTATCCACCATTATGACCAACGCACAGAGTTCTACTGCCAAACTGCCTGGAGATCCTACTTTGCCATCTTCCAAGGCTAATCTTGAGAAACTGATTTCTTACGACAAAGGAAACTTTAAATACAAAGTCGAAGACTATTTTGCAAGACCTAAAGCTTCAGCATTTAAAATCTCTCCTGATGGGAAATATCTTTCCTATAAAGAAAAAGATCAGGAGAAAAAAAATCATGTTTATGTAAAAGATCTTAGCACCGGAAAAATTACCAAAGCTATTGTAGAAAAAGATGATCTGATAAGAAACTATGGCTGGCTGAACAAAAAACGCCTTTTCTATACACAAGATAGGGGCGGAAATGAAAATATCCACCTGTATGCTACCGATACAGACGGAGGGAATCAAAAGGATTTAACACCATTTGACGGAGTAAAAGTGCAGGCCATCATTCCTATAAAAGATACTGATTTTGTTGTGGTTACCATGAATAAAAACAACAAGCAGATCTTTGAGCCTTTTAAAATCAATTTTGTTACCGGGGAAATGACCCAGCTGTATGAAAATAAAGATGTCAACAGCCCTATCGACGATTATCTTTTTGATAAAGACGGAAATCTGAGAGGTTATAGCGTCCTTGAAAACGGATTAACCACCAAAACCTATTATAAAGATCTGCAGACCGGGAAATTCAACCTGATCAAATCTGCAGACTGGTCTGATACCTTCAGTATTATAGAGTTTAATGAAAATTCTAAAAATAAAGATGAAGCGTATGTAGTAACCAATCTGGATAGCGATAAAGCGAGAATCGTCCTGTATGATCTGAAGAAGAATGCAGTGATTAAAGAGGTTTATTCCAATCCTGTATATGATGTAAGCTCAATAAGCACAGCGGGTAAAAACAGAAACTATGAGCTTGATTATATCAGCTATGAAGGAACTAAGGGAGAAACAGTTCCGATGAGTAAATTCTATAAGGAAATACATGATAAGTTAAAATCTCAGTTTGGAGATAAGGAATTTGGAATTGTTTCTTCTGACGATAATAATGATAAACTTCTGGTTGTTGTAGGAAGTGATAAGCTGTATGGAACTTATTATGAATACGACACCAAAACCAAGCAGACCAAGCTTCTGTACAACCTGATGCCACAGCTGAAGGAAGAAGACATGGCTGAAATGAGACCTATCGAATTTAAAAGCAGAGACGGGTTGACAATCCATGGATATATTACCCTGCCTAAAGCGGCATTGGAAGGTAAAAAAGTTCCTTTGATTGTAAATCCTCACGGCGGACCTCAGGGAATCAGAGACAGCTGGGGATTCAATCCGGAAACACAGTTGTTTGCAAGCCGTGGATATGCTACGCTTCAGGTTAACTTCAGAATCTCCGGCGGATATGGAAAATCATTCCAGAAAGCGGGTTACAAACAAATTGGAAGAAAAGCAATGGATGATGTGGAAGACGGAGTAAAATACGCCATTGAACAGGGATGGGTAGACAAGGATAAAGTGGCCATTTACGGAGGAAGCCACGGTGGATATGCAACATTGATGGGATTGATCAAAACTCCGGATTTATATGCTTGTGGAGTGGATTATGTAGGGGTATCCAACATCTTTACTTTCTTTGATTCTTTCCCGGAATACTGGAAACCATACAAAGAAATGGTAAAACAGATCTGGTACGATCTTGATAATCCTGAGGAAGCTAAAATTGCTAAAGAAGTATCCCCTGTATTTCAGATTGATAAGATTAAGAAACCTTTATTCGTAGTACAGGGAGCTAATGACCCAAGAGTAAACATCAATGAATCTGATCAGATTGTAAAAGCAATGCGTGCCAAAGGATTTGAAGTTCCTTATCTGGTAAAATACGATGAAGGACACGGATTTGGAAAAGAGCCGAACAGAATTGAACTTTACAAATCGATGTTAGGATTCTTTGCTGAAAATTTTAATAAGTAAACTATAATTTTATAATGTTTGGAACGGAAGGCTCAGTCTTCCGTTTCTTTTTACCATAAAGTCATTGCGAGCAAAGCGAAGCAATCTCATTAAAACCAGAAGTAGTAGAGTTGGAAAACGCAAAGACGCTAAAAATTTTCACAACAATCTGTATATTTTTAAGACGCAAGGATTTTATCTCCGATAAAATTGAAGACTGCCTATTTTAGTCTTTTAGCTGATTATGTTGACTAAATAGATTTGAGAAGTCCCATGATTAGAAAATAATAAGACAGATCGCTTGCTGAAAATCTCTGATTTTCTTGCGCCTTACAATTATACATTATAATGATAAAAACTTTGCGCCCTTGCGTTTTCCAACAAAAATATTGTTTTACAATTTTATCATCCATCATTCATCAATTACCAATTATCACTCACCAACTTAGCCCCGATAGCAGCGGTTACCCCGGAGCATGAGTGGGAGAGCCGGAGGGTAAGAGGGTGGGATAATTTGGCGTGAGGAGTATGAGCGGATAGCGGGAAAAAGCTCCTTTAAACATAAGTAATGAGTAATGAGTAATGAGTAATCCGGGAATAATTGAGAAGATAAAAACCGATGAATAAAAGAAAAATTGAATTGTAAGAAAAATATTTTAAATTTATTAAAGTAAAACCAAAAGGCTAACCGTCATATCAGTATGGAGGTTGTCGAAAAAATAACAATGCCACAGAAGGAGAAAGAAAACATCATCTCACAGACCGTTTCCAACTACGGAGGGAAGCTGATGTCTTATATTCGTCCGAAAGTGAAAAACACGGAGGATGCGGAAGATATTCTGCAGGAAGTGTGGTATCAGTTCAGTAGCCTTACGAATCTTTCTGAGATCGTAAACGTTGGGGGCTGGCTGTACAGGGTGACGGCGAATAAGATCACAGACCGTTACCGGAAAAAGAAAACGGAAAATCTTGAAGATTTCGTATATGAAGATGAAGACGGCAGTTTTTCTATCAAGGATATCCTTTTGATGGATGAAAGTGCCGGTCCTGAAGTGAAGATGTTTCAGGATGAGATCTGGAAAAAACTGTTTGAAGCACTTGATGAACTTCCCGAAAAACAAAGGCTGGTCTACGTAGAAAATGAACTGAACGACAAAACCCTCCAGGAGATCGCCGATGAACAGGGAGAAAACATCAAAACTATCATCAGTAGAAAAAACTATGCTGTGAAGCACTTGAGAAACAGATTGAGAAAGTTATACGAAGATTTAAAAAGTTAGAAACAGAAGTTATGAATCATAAACACAAAAAGGGTTGGATTTTTTTATTGCTGTGCCCGCCATTAATTTTAGCTGCCGTTACATGGATTGTCATGATGCTTTGGAACTGCCTTCTTCCGGAGATTTTAGGAGCAAAAACAATTACTTTCTGGCAGGCCATGGGAATACTGATCTTAAGCAAAATTCTTTTCGGAGGTTTCCACTTTGGTAAAGGGGTGAGAGATTTCAAGGAAAGAAAGATGAGAGAAAAAATGGCAGGTTTATCTCCTGAGGAAAGAGAGAAATTTAAAGAAGTCTGGAGAAATAAATGCTCCGGTGGATTCTTCAACAGAAATAACGAATAATCTGAAATTTTTAAAGAAGTAGTAAAGTAAAAATCAGCATTCATTCGTCTCTATAAAAAACAAGAAGTAGTAAAATTTAAAATTTTGAAAAAATGAAAAATTCAGCATTAAAAGGGGCTCTTGGAGCATTAGCCGTTGCAGGTGTAGCCTTAATCGCTAAAAAAGCAATACAAAGAAGAAGATTTATCAAAGGTATTTTTGATGAGTACGGAATCAAAGAAAAGTCACCTTTCGGACTGGCAGATAAGATCAGGGAAATGAATGAGGAAGACTATCAGGAACTGAAAGGAAAATTCAAAAAAGAATTCCGTTCAAAATGCTGCAAAAAGGATAATACCTGCGAAGCATAAGAAAAGTAAAAACTAAATTGAAATTGTTACATTCCGGCTCGGGAAGCGAAGCTTCCCGAGCCGGAATTTTTATATAAAATATTCCCGGTAAAGTCTATTAACACTATATTTGTTTCTTTCTAAATAAAAGCTATTTCCGGTTATGATGAGATTTAGAAATATTTTTATTGTCATATTTTCATTTTTTTCGATCATATTGTTTGGCCAAAAGTCACAACAAAAACAATATGTTTTCTTTTTACATAATAAATTTTTGGAAGACCATTCTTTTGAGGAAAAGCATTCCAAATATGGTGTTGCAGAATATGAGACAATACTCAGCAAGCTGAGAGATCAAAATACGGTTGTTATATCTGAGAAGAGAAAAGCTGGCACAGATCCATCTGTGTATGCTGAAAAGGTAAAGAAACAGATTGATAGTCTCCTGAAAAAAGGAATTCCTGCCGGAAGGATTACCATTGTGGGAACTTCTCAGGGAGGTTATATTGCACAATATGTCTCTTATTATGAAAAGAATCCACAATTGAAATTTGTCTTCATCGGAGCTAGTTTCAAAGATGATTCTTTGGAAAAAGATAAAAATTTCAGATTGTACGGAAGGATTCTTTCCATTACGGAGAGATCAGATGACGGACATGTGCCAATGTCGTATGAACAGCGGTTCGTCAGATCCCACCTAAAAGATTTTAAGGAAATTGAACTTAATACGGGATTGAACCATGGCTTTCTTTTCAAAGCACTCAATGAGTGGATTGCTCCCACTAAGGATTGGATTTCCCGTAAGTAATTTCGGTCGGTCTATTACCGTTGGGTTCTTATGATTGAAGTTACTACGAAATAATCTGGGTAATCTGCGGGATCTGTGGGAAATACCTATAATATGAAGTTGAGATTCCTTACTTTGCCCGGAATGACAAACTCGCCGTTGAAATTTTATCGGAGATAAAATCTTTGCGCCTTAAAATATGCAGGTAAATGTAAGAAACTTGGCGCCCTTGCGCTTTCCAACCAATAAATTATGAGAGATATTTAGATTTCTTCACCTGCAGTTAGCAATGGCTTTTTGATCCATACTTTCAACAAAAAATTACCGTAAACATCAAATGCAAAGAAAAATAAATCCTTATTTTTGTATTGCTCAATGAAAGATTACTATTATTTTCTCGGTATATCACAGGATGCTTCAGAAGAAGACGTCAAAAAAGCCTATCGTAAACTGTCTTTAAAATATCATCCCGATAAAAATGACAATGACGACTTTTTTGCAGACCGTTTCCGTGAGATTCAGGAGGCCTATGAGACCCTAAGTGATCGCGCACTCAGACGTACTTATGATCAGAATCTGGAAAATCATCAGCGAAGTTTCAGGTATAATATTCCGCCAGCCATCAAAACTTTTACAGCGAATAAAATCCATGCGAAAAAAGGAGAGGAGATTATCATCAACTGGCAGACGAGTAATGCCGATGTAGTAAAGGTATTGCCTTTTGGATTAGAAAAAACGTATGGAGAAAGGGTTTTTAAAATCACAGAATTTAAGGATGGAAAATTCCAGCTTCTGCTTCATGCAACGAATTCTCTTTTGCACAAAACGGTTGTTCAGGGAATCACCATCACAGAAGTTTTTGAAAATGATTCTGAAAAGTTCAAAAACACAGTGGAAGAAATGTTTAAGCCACAACCCAGTACCCGAATTAACAAATCAGGTCAGCCTAAAATTATGATGCTGATCTGGGGAATTATTATTTTGGCAATTGCGATCTATATGCTGATCAAAAATTTCAGCTAGTTTATGCCATTTTCTTTCTTCCCGGGCATTTTTTACATCTTTTCCCTTTTTTGAATTTTTTACAGCATGATTTCTTTTCACAGAACATCTCTTCGTTATTGAATGAGTAAGGTGCCAATGGCGGAACTTTAAATGGGATAATCATATTCATGCTGCAAATATATTAATTTAGAATAAATATAATTAATAAAATTTCATAAAATTCTTACAACCTGATGAATAGCAGTTGCAAATTACTTTAAAAGAGTTTTAATGGAATTAAATTTGAACGGCAGACACTTTCAGTATAAGTACAAAAATAGATGTTGAACACATTATATTTTAAAAAAAATTCGTTTAATAGATTCAATAATAAAGGTGAAATTTATTGATGATATACACTAATTTAACAATACATAAAGAACTTAATTATATATAAATTGATGGTTTTCCTTGTATATTATGTATAGAATAATGGTTATTGTTGATGAAATTAATGTTAACCGTATCATAATTTACGAAATGCAAATTGTGAGAAAAATCACAAATAGATGTGTGAATTATCACCTCTCTGGTACTCTTGTGAAATCATTCAAAAAATTGTAATTTTACCCATCTTTTTACAAACAAAATCTAATAAATAAAAATGAATACAGAACAGTTTGTGAGCCGTCACATTTCCCTTAATGAAGCCGATAAACAGGCGATGTTGGAGAAACTTGGCGTTTCTAGTATTGAAGAGTTAATTTCTCAAACCATCCCTTCTTCTATCCGTTTAGAGAAAGATATTGAGATCTCGGAACCACTTTCTGAATACGAAATGTTGAACCACTCAAAAGAATTGGCATCTAAAAATACTGATTATACAAGTTATATCGGATTCGGATACCACAATACCCTTTTGCCTTCAGCAATCCAGAGAAATATTTTTGAAAACCCTAGCTGGTATACTGCGTATACTCCATATCAGGCAGAAATTGCACAGGGAAGACTTGAAGCTCTTCTTAATTTCCAGACTGTAGTATGCGATCTTACAGGTTTTGCATTGGCAAATGCATCTTTATTGGATGAATCTACTGCTGCTGCTGAAGCAATGCATATGTTCTTCAACAACAGATCTAAAGACCAGAAAAAAGCCGGAGCTAACAAGTTCTTCATTTCTGACCTTGTTCTTCCACAAACCATTTCTGTATTAAAAACAAAAGCTGAAGGGTTAGAAATTGAGATTGTAGTAGGAGATCATAAAACACACCAGTTTGATGGTTCTTATTATGGTGTTTTATTACAATATCCTGGTAAAAACGGAATCGTTTTAGACTATACAGAAGATATTGTAGAATATAAAAAACTTGATCTTCAGGTAGCGGTTGCTTGTGATCCGATGGCTTTGGTTAAGCTAAAGTCTCCGGCAGAAATGGGTGCTGACTGTGCCGTAGGAACAACGCAGAGATTTGGTATTCCATTAGGGTACGGAGGTCCTCACGCAGCTTTCTTCGCTTGTAGAGAAGATTATAAAAGAGATATTCCGGGAAGAATCATTGGGGTTTCTCAGGATATGTACGGAAAACGTGCATTAAGAATGGCATTACAGACCAGAGAGCAGCACATCAAAAGAGAGAAAGCTACTTCAAACATCTGTACAGCTCAGGTTCTTTTGGCTGTAATGGCAGGTATGTATGCTGTTTACCACGGACCAAAAGGATTAAACTATATCGCTGATCAGATACACTTTAAAGCAAATGCTTTGAAAAACGGTCTTAAAGCATTAGGATATCAGGTAGTAGAAGAGCCAATCTTCGATACTGTGAAAATCACTATGGCTGAAGATGAGAAAGCAAGATTGGTAAGACTAATGCTTGATCACAGATTAAACTTAAACTATTTCACAGAAGGTGTAGTAAGTATTGCGATCAACGAAAGTACAACATTAGAGAAATTAAACTATCTGATGGCTTCTTTCGCTCAGTTCAAAGACAAGCAGACTTTCAAATTAGAAATCAAAGAAGGATACAGTATTCCTGAAGAAAACTTAAGAAAAGACGAAATTCTTACAGAATCAGTATTCAACAAATACCACACGGAAACAGAATTGATGCGTTACATCAAGCGTCTTGAGAGAAAAGACCTATCATTGACTCATTCAATGATTTCTTTAGGATCTTGTACCATGAAACTGAATGCAGCCACTCAGATGTTACCACTTTCATGGGAAAACTGGGGCGCAATTCACCCATTCGTACCTGTAAACCAGGCTGAAGGGTATCAGGAAATGATCCGTGAACTGGAGAAAGACTTAGCAGAAATTACAGGTTTTGCAGGAACTTCTCTTCAGCCAAACTCCGGAGCTCAAGGAGAATATGCAGGATTAATGGTGATCAGACAATATCATATCTCAAGAGGTGACCACCACAGAAATGTAGTATTGATCCCTCAGTCTGCACACGGTACCAACCCGGCTTCTGCTGCTATGGCAGGAATGAAAATCGTAGTCGTGAAAAACCTTGAAAACGGGGAAATCGACTTCGAAGATCTTAAAGCTAAAACAGAACTTCATTCAGCCAACTTATCAGCTGTAATGATTACTTATCCTTCAACTTACGGTTTCTTTGATGCCAACATTAAAGAAATTACCAACCTTATCCACGAGCACGGAGGACAAGTATATATGGATGGTGCGAATATGAACGCTCAGGTAGGATTTACAAGTCCTGGAAACATTGGTGCGGACGTTTGCCACCTTAACCTTCATAAAACTTTCGCAATTCCTCACGGAGGTGGGGGCCCTGGAGTAGGTCCGATCTGTGTTGCTAAGCACTTAGTACCTTTCCTTCCTTCCAACGCAAATATCAGAATTGGTTCTAAAGAAGCAATCGACGGTATTTCTGCAGCACCTTACGGTTCAGGATTGATCCTTAACATTTCTTATGCTTACATCAAAATGTTAGGAACTGAAGGTCTTAAAAAGGCTACAGGACATGCTATCCTTAACGCTAACTATCTGAAAGAAGTGTTAGCAGAGCATTTCCCGATTTTATATTCAAACGAAAACGGAAGAGTAGCTCACGAATGTATCGTAGATTTCCGTCAGTTCAAATCTTTAGGAATTGAAGTGGCAGATGTGGCGAAGAGATTGATGGATTATGGTTTCCATGCTCCTACCGTTTCTTTCCCGGTTGCAGGTACATTAATGATTGAGCCTACAGAATCTGAAAGCAAGGCTGAAATCGATCGTTTTGCAGAAGCATTGATCTCCATCAAAAAAGAAATTGATGAAATTGCTAATGGAGAAGCAGATGCAACAAACAACGTATTGAAAAATGCTCCTCATACAGAACAGCTGGTAATCTCAGATTCATGGGATAAACCATACAGCAGAGAAAAGGCAGCTTATCCGTTAGAGTGGGTAAGAGACCACAAATTCTTCGCTTCTGTATCAAGAGTAGATGAAGCTTACGGAGACAGAAACCTGGTATGTACTTGTGAGCCGATTGAAGCTTATATGTAATCTCAGTTTTTTAACGATAAAAAAATCCCTTTCAGTAATGAGAGGGATTTTTGTTTATTTCATAGTCATTGCGCATAAAATAGAGCAATCTCTTTAACGCAAATGTCGCAAGGATTTTTTGACAACTAATTGTTTCAAATGTTCGCAAAGGCGTTCTACTCAGCGAAGCTTAAACGATGTGTTTTTTCTACAAATTACTAGATTTGTACGTTCATTGTCATTGCGAGCGCAGCGAAGCAATCTCAATGATTTTTATTTGCTTAGCTACGCAAAGTCTCCTGACTTTGAGTACATTATTCATCATCATAATTGTTGTATTTCCAAAATTCAGAATTTCTATTTATATTGATCACTGGATTTTCTGCAATTTCAATTGAATTGATTATTCCTGTACCATTAGAATAATTTGTTGCTGAAGAATAAATATAGTGATTTGCTTTTGATACAATTCCGGCACGAACTGGGTTTAGATGAATATAGTTTAATTTATCCCATAGAAATTGTAAGTTGAAAATCTCCTCAGCATGATTTCCATATTGCCAAACCTGAAAATTTTTATTTCTTGAATGAGTTTCTGTAGCTTTAGCCAATCGTTCTAAAATCCAGTCTTTTCGACTTTCAGGTTCTGTTTGTATTTTTTCTAATATTTTTTTCGCCGTAAATTTTTTAAAATCTCTGATTAGATCTGAGAGTTTCCCATCCCTTGACTGTACAATAAAGTGTAAATGGTTGCTCATGATGACATAGCCATAAAGAATCATTCCTTTGTTTTTGATGCAGAATTCAAAGCATTCTATAATGCTATCCCGATATGTTTTTCGGGTAAAAATATCTATCCATTCAATAATAGTACAGGTTAAAAAGTGAGGTCTATCCTGATCTCTGATAACATATCCTTCTTTCATATCTGGTTTTTATCAAAGATAATTAATGGAGCTGTAAATTAGATATTTTACAGTGTTTTTATATGCCTCAAAGTCAGGAGACTTTGCGGAGCGTGGATATTAATATGTGGAGCTGAAGATTTGTACCAAATTCTTTTTAATTAAAACAAAATCACCTCCCAAAAAACTGAGAGGTGCTTAGTATTTAAATTCCGGATTGTTATCTTCGTTTAAAACTATACGCCAGCAAAATAGCAAAGCCCATAGTAACGCAGGTTATAATTGAAATGGTTTCAATGGAAATTCCACTTTTCATCTGTGTGTTTTCTTTTTCACATGAAAAAAAGAATAATAATGTCATGAACAGACATACCGATAGTAATTTTTTATCCATAAATGTATTTGTTTGGTTACGAAATATTTACAGCAAAAAGTATACCGGATTTGTAGACTTTAAAAACGTATTGTTTCAGGGATTTTTTGATTACTTTTAGTTACCGACAAATAAATAGGAGAGTGGGATTATGAAAGGTAATTCAGCTTATGGGCAATTTCTTCAATTAAACCTTGACTTCCAAAATAAGAGAATAAATGATTGATCAAAAGTCCGAAAACAGGAAGCAATTTACCAAAGAAACCATCAAAATAAATCATCGTAATGATAAGCAATATAAGGGCGAAAAGATGTAATTTCCATAGTTTTACTTTATAAGTCAATATCTTGGTTTTTTCATTATAAGTAAATACTCCTTCATCAATTAAAGATAAGTAATCGTTATTGCTTCTGGCTCTGGGAAAACCTTCATCTAAAGAAACAAATCCATGCCCGTAAAGAATGTTTTGAACCTTTTTTTCTTTTAGCAGATCACGTACTGTATAGATGACCTCATCAGAGGTTTTCTCTTTAATGATTTCTCTCTCAAAAGTATAAGTAAATGGGAACATAGAGTTGTAAGCTTAGTTATTTGTTTTTCCTTCATCCCAATAATAACTGTCCGGATAGATTCTCGCTCCAAAAACGGCAGTTCCCACCCGTACAATGGTGGCGCCTTCTTCAATGGCTGTTTCCAGATCGCTGCTCATTCCCATGGAAAGCTCTTTCATTTCTACGTTGGGGATATTTTCGGTGATGATGTCCTGCTGAAGTTTTTTCAGGATTTTAAAGCATGCTCTTACTTTCTCAGTTTCAGCACTGAATAAGCCGATGGTCATCAATCCCTTTATCTTTAAAGTAGAGTAGTCGGAAATTTTTCGGATAAGCTCAATAGCTTCACTGGGATCAACTCCAAATTTGCTTTCTTCATTGGATGTATTCACCTGAATCAAAACATCCATCGTTCTGTTTTCAGCCAAAAGTCTTTGATGAAGTTTTTCAGCAAGTTCCAGTCGATCCAGAGACTGGACGCAGGTAACATCGTATTTCAGGATATCTTTTATTTTATTGGTCTGAAGATGGCCTATAAAATGATTTTCATGAGGAATGTCTTTCAGGTCTTCATATTTCTCCTTCAATTCCTGTACTTTGTTTTCTGCGATTAATTCCTGTCCGTTTTCCAAAGCAATTTTGATACGGTCTGCAGAAACAGTTTTAGTAGCGAGCAATAACCTTACATCATCAATATTCCTTCCTGATTGATCACAAGCCTTTCTTATTCTTTCATTGATCAAAGTGAGATTGTGGAGAATGTCTTCTTTCATGATGGGATAATTTCTTTAGCCTCCAGCTTTTTTATTAAAGCAGCTTTGACGGCGGTTAAAGCATGGTCTTTAGCTTCAGCAAAAGAAACAGAGTATTTTCTTTCAATCGTTCTCAAATCTTCCGGAAACTGTGCTAATAATTGATTATAGTACGAATCCAGAACCTCAGCGGAAGGCATTTCATAATTAATTTTTAGCTGGAAACGTCTTAAAAGGGCAGTATCAATAATCTCAGGATGATTGGTGGCACAGATTAAAAGAGCATTCTCAGGATAATAATCAATCAGCTGAATCAGGGTATTAACTAATCTTCTCATTTCGCCTACATCTTTATCATCGCTGCCTCTTGCTTTTCCGATCTGATCCAGTTCGTCAAGAAAAAGTACGGATCTTTCTCTGGCGGCTTTATCAAAAATCATTTTAATATTCTGGGACGTTTCTCCGATACGGGACGAGACAATATTGCTAAGGTTTAAAATAATAATATTTTTTCCCAGAGCATTGGCAATGGCCTTGGCCGTCATTGTTTTTCCACATCCGGAACTTCCTTCAAGCAGAATCTTATGGTTAACCGGCAGGCCGTATTCCTGCAGTTCCTTAACATAAGCATGCTCCTTGATAAGCTGTACAAGCTGCTCCCTGTTGTTCGCATTGAGAAATACTTCGTTAAGATTTACCTGTTCTTTATCTTGAATAATAAGGTTGTACAGATTCATAATGACAATTAAAAAATATTGAGTAAACAAAGATAAAGCTTTATTGGACGTCAAAAAGAATCCTGAAAAATAATAAACAGCTGGTCCAGCGTAAAATGGATTATAAATGATAAATGAACTGATGTTGGTGTTAGCAACAATTTGTGAAAATCTGTGAGATTTGTGGGAAAAAGACTCAATAAAAAATAAAGCCAGACTTGCGACCGGCTTTATTCATTGGATATTAAAATTTGTTATGAAACTAAGATCTTTCTGCTTATGTTTTTGGACCCTTTTACCCGATGGGTAAAAGAGCGATCCGATCTCTCAGACTAAAAACATAAAACAATATAATTAGTATAGATTTTCTATAGGCTTGTTTTGTTTTAAGATTAGTTTCTTTCTCTTCTTACTGTCATGAAATATGAAGTAATTACGACTAAACCTGTTGCGATACCGATATAAGTTATCATTTTGTATTATTTTTAATTATTTGACTTTTTTTTATCAATCTTTCAATTGCAATATTACTACTTTCAAATCATGTGCCAAAGTAAAATACTATGATGTTTATCAGTGTATTAGCGTGTTTCAGGTTCATGTATTGGTGAATTTTTGTTTACAATAAATTAATGTATTATTTGGAATTTATTAATACTTTTATTATTCTATCTGTAAAATTATGTGAATGTGTTAATCGTTTATCGACTTCTATATTGGACTTGATAAAACAAATAATAAATAATGCTTAGCATAATATTGTTTTAAAGTGTATTTTTTGCACGTTAATTTTTCACTTCAAACAGATTTTTATGTTAATAAAATTTATTTTTAACACTGATTTCTATGTTGGAATTTTTGTCAGCTGTCATATTTCATGTCAGAAAGAAATAGGAGTTTGTGTCACAACTGAAAATAACATTGTCTGCTGACCGATGGCTTGGATGTCATTTTTTGAATTACCCGGAGGCTTTTACTACTTTTGTATAAAGAATGAATTTTATGGGACGCAGTTATATTTTTCTTGCTCTGGCAATCATATTTGAAATTATTGCCACTACTTTTCTGAAAAAATCTGAGGAATTTTCCAAACTATGGCCATCTGTAGTAACAGTTGCCGGATATGCCTGCGCTTTTTATTTTTTAAGCCTTACGCTTCGTCAGATTCCTGTAGGAATTACCTACGCCATCTGGTCCGGAGTAGGGATTGTATTTATAACGATGATCGGAGTGATAGCCTTCAAACAGATCCCGGATCTGCCGGCTATCATTGGTATTGTCCTGATTGTAACCGGAGTGATTATTATCAATGTATTCTCAAAAATGGGAACCCATTAAACAATAATATCCTGCTGCATTTGCTGCTGCTTCCAGTGTTCAGACCTTTTTTTGTATAAAAAGAACTTCCCCAGTTTATATTTGAACTTTAAAAAACCTCTGAACTCAATGCCGTCAAATAAAGTAAAAGGAATAGAAGGATTTTCTGCCAGAGACTGTTTTATACCCTTACTGAAGACAGTAGGACCAGTAGTAGCGTGTACATCATTCGGATACCGGTGATTATTGATATTATCAAGCATCAGTTCTAATGTCTTCTTAAGAAAAGGATGGCTTTTATTAAAAATAAGTCCCCATTGCACAAATAAATTGGCATGTCTTTCCGCACTGATCACCGCTTCGTCAGTTTCTTTGATAAGTTCCCGGAACGGCTTTACGATACTGCTGTCAATATCCAGATAAATGCCTCCTTTTTTATATAAAACAGCGTACCTGAAAAAGTCAGCTTTTGCAGCACCAATTGTCAGTTTATGGTAGGTTTCAATATAGCTGGGAGGAAATTCTTCTGTGAGAAATTTTTCAATATCACTGTCATCATAAAAGAAGTAGCTGTATTCCGGATTCTTTCTTTTCATATTCCAGATGTGATATCGTGTTATCAAAGGAAGCTTTTTGGTTTTAAAAGTCTGAAATATTTGTTTGGGTACTGCCATGTCCTGTTTTTAATAAATTCTTATACAAATTCTTAAATCCTTTTTCGTCAGTAATGTGCATGCAGTAATAAGAGTTTTCATAAGGAGAAGGGAATCCCTGAAATTTGAAACAGCTTATGCCGGCTTTGTTTTTTGATTGTATTTTGAAGAAATGGTTAAAAGCCGGAAGAAGAAAATTTTAATTTTTTTTTAATCTTCCAGCTTGTGAATTTTAAAAATAAGTTCAGATATTATACAATCAGTTTTATTTTTTTAAGGGTTGAATGATAGATTGGAAAAAATTGAAGGTAAAAATCCTGTCGTAGAATATATCCAGGCTGTTTTCAATAATTGCATCCGTGTAGCAGGCAGTATCAGGAACAAATGTTTCCTCTACAAAAACAAACCAGAGTTCTGAAAGTCTATGTCTTCTTCTAAACTCTTCAGATGCATTGCTATCGGGAACGGCAGAATGTTTCAGGTCACAAAACAGAACTCCTTTTTTCTCCCCTTCATGGACTACAATATTAATGGAATGATGCAGGTAACTAACAATTTTCATTTTTGCATCGTAACATTCTATAAAATGATGAAGATCGATAAGCTGTATTACCTTTTCTTCCTGTTGAGATGCTGTCATAAAAAAACATTCTATTGATATTTCCTGAGTGAGTTCTTGAAAAGCTGTTAATTCCATATGTGTTCATTTATCAGCACAAAGAAATAGAGAAAAGAAGGATACAAATTTGTTTTTATACAAAATGGCTGGTATTTTATACGAAATCCTGAAGGATGATCATTGGTATAATAAAATACCGGTTTTGTATAATAAAACAACTTTAATTTCCGTTATTGCCTATTTTTGTAATAAAATGAGCCTGCCATATGAAATATAGCCCGTGGAAATTTGAAGAAACCTTTGTGATCGATTTTCTGGTGGAAGCGAAATATGGATTCCGAAGGCATCTGCTGTTCCTGATCTTCTTTTTCTTTTTACTGTACAGCGCAAGATTCTGGCATTGGTATTCCGGAATATATCAGTACTATGTTTTATTCTTTGTGTATGTGATTCTGATCGCAATGGTCTACATTAATATATATGTATTGGTTCCCCGGTTTTTCTTTAAAACAAAATATGTCACTTATCTTGTTCTGCTCGTCCTTATGGGTGTGGTGGGACTTAATTTCATCGGGTACAGTTTCAGACATCTTTTTCAGGATTTCAGAACACAATATATTCCGAAAGATAATGAAAGAGGAGGTATTTATGAGGGCGTTCTGATGTGTATTCCGATTATCCTGACAACGACAACCATAAAGCTTTTACAGAAATGGATCAGTGATAATAAAAGAATTAATGAGCTGAGTAATCTTACGCTGAATATGGAGCTGAATGAGCTAAGAAATCAGATTAATCCTCATTTTCTGTTCAACATGCTGAATAATGTAAAAGCATTGATCAGAACAGATCCGGCCAAAGCATCTGTAGTCATTGTAAAACTTTCCGAGTTTCTCAGATATCAGCTGTATGAAAACAGCGAAGAAAAAACGCTGCTGACTTCAGAGATTGATTTCCTGTCCAATTTTTTAAATCTTGAAAAAATAAGACGGGACAATTTCTCTTTTGACATTCAGGTCAATATTGATCAAAGAGTAATAAGCAGTACCTTTATTCCTCCGAATCTGTTTACCACTTTTGTAGAAAATGCTGTGAAGCATAGTGTAGATCTCAGTGGAAGAGAATCCTATGTGAAAATAGAAATCAATATCAATAAAAGGCAGCTTTATTTTAAATGTGTAAATTCAATAAGTACCGGTTATCTTCCTTCGGACAAAAAGAGCAGTGGACTTGGGCTCGCCAATATCACAAGAAGACTGGAACTTCTTTATAGTGATACTTTTGATCTGAAGACAGATCCCGGAAAGAAAGAATATATAGTAAATTTAAAAATTCCCGTGTGATGAACTGTATTATAATTGATGATGAACCTCTGGCAAGATCCGAAATGAGATCGCTGATCACTGAAATTTCCGGAATCGATATCCTTGGGGAATTTTCCAATGCGCTTTCTGCTCTCGAATTTCTTAAAGATAATGAGGTAGATCTTATTTTCCTTGATATAGAAATGCCTATGGTAACAGGTCTTGAATTTGCAGAAATGCTTCCGAAAAAATCACTGATCATTTTTACAACTGCCTATTCTCAATATGCCCTGAAAAGTTATGAACTGGAAGCAGTAGACTATCTTTTGAAACCTATTGATCCTCAAAGGCTGGAAAAAGCAATTGATAAAGCGGTACTTTACACCGAACTTTTATCTAAGAATACCGTGAAAAATACGGTAGAATCCAATACCGCAGACTTCCTGTTCATAAAGGCAGAACGCAGGTTCTATAAAATCAGTTTTTCAGATATTAAATTTATTGAAGGGCTCAAAGACTATGTCGTTATTTATACAAAGCAGCAAAAGCTGATCACTGCAATGAATTTAAAAACCATTCATCAGAAGATTTCCGGGGAAACCTTTATCAGAGTCAGCAAATCCTACGTGGTGAATATGAATTATATAGATTCATTTGACAATCATAATATATACATCGAAGATTCCGAAATTCCTCTTGGAGAAGTCTACCGCTCCGAGTTCTTTACAAAATTTGCAGGAGGTCTTCTCAACTCAGACTAATACATGAGTAATAGGTAATGAGCAATGAGCAATGAGCAATGAGTAATAATAAATATCAGTCAAATGATTAGAAAATCTGTGTAATCAGTGGGAAAAAATAGAATATTATGATTCAATAGCAATGGGCTTTAGTCAGTTAGATAAATAAAAACAATCAACGGCTTCAGCCAAAACATAAAAATAACCGTTTATTCAATAAAGCTTCTGATCCTTTTCACAATAAAAACTTCTTCTTTTTCCTACGCCCGTTTGTTTCTTAACCAATTTTTGTCCACAAACCGGACATACCGATTTTGTATGAACCAGCCAGTGCTTTTTCAGAACAAATTCTCTTTTCCATTTCAGAAAATCGAAACTGTAATTTCTGGCTTCAGCGATTAATTCTTTTCTTTTTTTAGCAGGAAGATTACCCACTAAGCTTTCCGGCTGTACGCCAATCCTGAAAAGAACCTCATTTTTAATAATATTTCCCACACCCGAAAAAATATCCTGATTCATCAATGCATCACAAACCATCATTTTCGGATTGGATTTCAATTTCTCTTCTGCTTTTTTGGGATTCCACTGATCGCTCATTACATCGGCTTCCCAATCAATGGTGGAGAGAAAATCAAGATCTACGGATTTCACAGAGCAGGTATAAAAATAAATACTTCCGGTAGCGAAAAACAAGGCTAAACGCAAACTTTTATCCGGCTTGGTCTGCTCATCAATGCTATAAGAACCAAACATTAATAAATGAATCCGGATGGCTGCTTTTTCAAAAACGAGGTAAGTCTGTTTTCCAAAAGTACGGATTTCGAGAAGAGTCTGGCCAATAAAAGAATCTTTCTCAAATTGGGCATTCCCTGAAACTTCTGTCACTTGCTGTCCTGCAAATGGCTGCAGGCTTTCTTTCATTAATATGATGGATGGACCTTCAGGCATACGTTTGTTTTGAGATAAAGATTCAAATAATATTCCATAGCTGCATAAAACCTGATTTTTATCCCAAAACAAACCTGTTTAAAATATTTTTAGGCCAGTTTTTGTCCTACAAAACGAATGACGGAACCTGTCCCGTTGTGAAATAGTCCCTCATTGAGCTCAATTTCTGTTTCTGCTAATTCAATAATATCATAATCCGGAAAATCAGCTTTGATTTCTTCAATAGAAAATAAAGATTCACTATCCTTTGGACCGCCCACTTTCTCGTTCTTTGCAATATATTCAAGATGGTTTTTACTGAAAGCTTCGAAAATAATAAAACCGCCTTTACGCAGATACTGATTCAGCATCTGATGGATAGAAGATTTAATGTCTCCCGGGAAATGAGCATAAATAAGAGCAATGGCATCAAATTGTTCTTTCTGATAGTTTAACGTTGAAAGTTCTCCAACCTGATAATCAATGGTGGTTTCCAGTTGTTCTGCAAGTTGTAACGCTTTATTCCTGCCGTTTGCACTGATGTCAAAAGCTGAAACCTTCCATCCCTGTGTTGCTGCGAAAACGGCATTCCGGCCTTCACCTTCTGCAGGAAAAAGTATTTTTCCGGGCGTTAACCGTGTTAATTGTTCTCTGAGATAATTGTTGGGTTCTGTTCCATACGCAAACTCTTTGGTGCTGTATCTTTCATCCCATCTGTTGAGCCATGTGTTGTCTGTCATTGTATTAAGAATTTAAAATTGACATGAAGAAGAATCATTCATAATCTTCAATGTATTAGTTACACCAAATGTAAAATATTTCATCAAATTTTCCGATCCCTAAAAAACGTTTACTATAATAGATTTTTTGAATGGAAGATCTCACTAATAAAAATCTAAATACTATTCCGTACAATTAAAATTTGGAGTAATTTTGAAAAATGATGAATTTAAACCAGATTTTCACCAATCAACGTACAGGAAACAATCCACAGACCAAAGCTTCGCGAACTGATTTTCAAAGGGATTTCGACAGAATTATCTTCTCTTCTGCCTTCAGAAGATTGCAGAATAAAACGCAGGTTTTTCCTCTTCCGGGAAGTGTTTTTGTACACAACAGACTTACGCATTCTCTTGAAGTATCATCCGTAGGAAGAAGTTTGGGAAGTATTATCGGTGAATTTATTGCTGAAGATTTTAAAAACGAGCTGACTGAAGATTCAAAGAATTTTTATCTCTATAATTTAGGAAATGTAATTGCCGCAGCATGTTTATGCCATGATGTGGGAAATCCTGCATTCGGACATTCCGGGGAAGATGCTATTGCAAGCTATTTTGAAAGAAATGAAAAGGATCTGAAATCTAAGTTCAATGAAAAGGAGTGGGCGGATCTGGTTAATTTTGAAGGAAATGCCAACGCCATCAGAGTGCTGGCACAGCAACAGCAAGGGAAAGATGCAGGAGGTATCCAGCTGACATTCTCAACGCTGGCAAGTATCGCAAAATATCCGTGTGAAGCGGTAGCGAAAAAGAAAGGAATTATTCACCGGAAGAAATTCGGGTTTTTCCAGAATGAAAAAGATATTTTCCTGGAAATTGCCAAAGGAACCCAGCTTATTTCTGAAAGTGAAGAACCTCACATTTTTAAAAGACATCCTTTTGTATGGCTCGTAGAGGCGGCTGACGATATCTGTTATAACATCATTGATATGGAAGATGCTCACAGATTGGGAATTGTTTCCACAGCAGACTGCAAAAACCTGTTTTTCGAGCTGGTAAAATCGGAGACTGATGATGTTCAGAGAATTGAAACAAAGTTAAGTTCTATATCCAATGAAAATGAACAGATTTCTTATTTAAGAGCAAAAGTAATCAATGCATTAATCAACAAATCGATTGAGATGTATAAGCATAACTTTGAAACGATTCTTGAAGGAAATCTTGGCAACGGCTTACTTGATATTTACAAGAAAGAAAACAAAGCATTACAGGATATTGAAAGTTTTTCCGTAGAAAAAATTTACAATCATAAAGCAGTTGTTGAAATTGAAAATGCGGGGTATAACGTAATGTACGAATTGCTGGATCATTTTATTCCTTCCATTCTGAAGTCTAAAGATAACAGAAAATCATATGATGAAAAAGCTTTGAAATTAATTCCAAAGCAATTCATTTACAATGACGGCACCGATTATCAGA
Source organism: Chryseobacterium sp. X308 (assembly GCF_020733145.1). NCBI lineage: Bacteria > Pseudomonadati > Bacteroidota > Flavobacteriia > Flavobacteriales > Weeksellaceae > Chryseobacterium > Chryseobacterium sp. X308. The sequence goes on along the minus strand of NZ_JAJFZH010000007.1, from coordinate 170,963 downwards.
AAGTTCTTGGGGTTATTGATTTCGTTTCCGGAATGACAGATAATTACGCTACCGATTTATATAGAAAAATTAAAGGAATAGACATCGGAATGACCGTGTAGATTCTATTTACTGTAATAATTCAGAAGCCTCTTCAATTAGTGATCTCATTAAAGCAGAGGCTTTTTTATGCTTTAAAAGCGGCGCAATCTGACCGGACCAGAAGAAAACCAGATCATTTTTTTGCTGTTCCAAAGCCGCTTTTCTCAATGCTCCCATAAAATGCGTCTGCAATGGGAACGGTAGTGTTTTTTCTGTTGCAGCCAATACATCTCTTGTGATTTTTGTAGTAACCCCACGTCCTAATCTTCCGGTATAAGCTCTGGTTAAAGTAGTGGATTTCGCAGCTTCGGAAAATAAAAACTCTCTGTGTATCGGTAACGCTCCGGATTCTTCAGTAGCCAGAAATGCCGTTCCGATCTGTACAGCATCGGCTCCCAGCTTAAAAGCACCCGCAATTCCACGGCCGTTGGCAATTCCTCCTGCAGCAACTACAGGAATTTTTACCTTATCTTTAATCAATTGAATCAAAGCAAAAGTTCCCGTTACAGAAAACTCAGCACTATCCAGAAACGAAGGTCTGTGGCCGCCACTCTCAAAACCTGAAGCCACAATAATATCCACTCCTGTTTTTTCCAGAGCAACAGCTTCATCCGGCGTTGTTGCATTTCCCAGCACAACAGTCCCCTGACGGTGAAGATCTTCGATGATATTTTCATCCAAAAGTCCGAACATAAAACTGAAAACTTTAGGCTTAATATCCAGAACCGTGTTCAGCTGATTTTGAAATCTTGATTCAAAAGAGAGTGGTGGTAAAGGAATATCCGTCTGCAAAAGATCAAAATAAGGTTTGAAAGTCTCAACAGCCTTTTGGTATTGTTCTTTTGTGTGTTTTTCGTTAATGATATCGTGATCGCTTACCCAGAGATTGAGATTATAAGGTTTGTCCGTTTTGGATTGTATGGCTCTGTGAACGTCATAGATTTCCTGCTGTGACAAAGTATAAGCTCCGAAACCTCCCAATCCACCGAGATTACTCACTGTTGTTGTCAGTTCAACGGTGGAAAGGCCTCCGCCGAAAGGTCCCTGCAGAATAGGATATTCTATTCCCAGTAATTCCGTAATTCTATTTTTATTCCACATGATTGTATTGGTTTTTATTAAAAATCTGAATTAAGGCTGTACATTGGTCAAAGTCTTGTTAACGATCATCCATTGTCTGTCTATATGATTGAAAGTTATGAAATTATAATAATTAAAATCATACATCCTTACGTTTAATTTTGCAACAGCAATTGAATTCATAATGTCGATTGAAATAATCTCCGCTTTAAAACCTTTTCCTGATTTCTGCGGACTTATACGATTTCCAACGCCTTCAATATATTGCTCTGCAGTTTTGAAATACGGAACTCCATTGATATCCCCGAAAAGCAAAGCTCCTTTATAAAATGCTTTTCCAAGAAGTTCAGTATTCCCTTCATTAATTCCTTTGAAATAATAGTTCTCTATCACATTTCTTATTTCAGTTTCTGCGGTCTGACTGGTTTTCATATTCTTTACATTTTGTGCATGGCCGCCCAACGGAAAGCTGAGCAGCCATGCTATAATTAATGATAGTTTCATGATAAATGGTGCCCGGCACCCATTCCGCCGTCAACATTGATGATGGCACCGGAAATCAATGTGTTCTTAGCAATCGCATGAATCATCTGAGCAACTTCTTCCGGCTCTCCGATACGATTAATGAGGTGAATTCTTGCATTATTGTCAAGGTCTGCACCATGCATGGGAGTTCTTATCAATCCGGGAGCCACCGTATTGACTCTGATATTATCTTTCCCAAACTCTGCCGCCAGCTGCAAAGTCAGTGCATGAATAGCACCCTTACTCGAAATAGGCGCTGTGGAAGGAGACTCCGCAATGGCATGATACACCAATGGTGTTCCTACATTAATTACCACACCCTCTTTTTGTCTGATCATCTGAGGAATAACAGCCTGTGTAGTGAAGAATGTTCCTTTTAAATTCGTTGCTAAAAAACGGTCCAGATAATCTTCGGTAACTTCAAGGAAAGGCTTGTTCTCGTAAATTCCGGCATTATTGACGAGAACGTCGATTGATCCGAATCTTTCAATTGCTGTTTTTACCAATGCTTCCCCTGTTGATTTGTCAGAAACACTTCCGGCAACCATTGCCAGGTTTTCTCCTGCTCCCAATTCATGATAAACTTCCTCTAATTTGGATGCCATTTGTGAGTTGATGATGACATTATCGCCTCTGTCCAGGAAATAACGGGCGGTTTCCAATCCTATCCCTGAAGAAGCTCCTGTTATAATGATGGTTTGTTTTTTCATTGCTGATTTATTTTTTTCCTGTTGAAAATCCCTGTTCTTTTAATACTGAAACCTGTTCTCCGGCATATCCCCAGTTGTCATCTTCAATTTCATTGATGACAATATGCGTTAAATGAGGATCCTTATTTAAAACTGAGGTGACAGCTTCACTTATTTTTCTGATTAATTGCTGTTTTGTTTCGCGGTTAAGATCTTCGCGAAGTACATCTACTTTGATGAATGGCATGATGGTCAATTTTTAAGGTTATAGAATTAATAAGCTTCCGCTACAAGATGGATGTTTAAGTCAAAATTGTTGTATATCAGCGTATCACCAAGATTGGTGAAGAAATTGGAAGATCTGAATTTGATGTTGAATTTCGTTCTGTCTACTATGATCTTGGTTTTTAGAACGGCCATATTATCTGTTTTTACAATCTGCAGGCTTGTGTCTATAGGATGTGTAATTCCTTTTATGGTAAGATCTCCTTTTGCATAATAAAGATTTTCATCGCCAGGTTCTGCATGAGTGATCTCGAAATAAGCTTCAGGAAACTGCTCAGAATTAAAGAAATCATCAGAAGCCAGATGATTGGCAAACTGCGCATTGGTTTCAGCATCTTCAATGTCTTGGATTTTGATGGAACGGGTATCTATGACAAACTTTCCTGACATAGAACTTCCTTCTCCAAATGTGAAGTTTCCGTCTTTTATACCGATAGTTCCGTTGTGAGCGCCGGTTACTTTTCTTCCGATCCAGTCGATAGTACTGTTTTCTGTATTGACTTTAAAATTTTTTGTGTCCATTTTTATTGGGTTTAAATATTGACACAAAGTTCAGCCGAATGAAGGAAAAAGTTACGTGATGTACCTCACAAAATAGAAGAAGAGATTAATTGTTTTAAAGAGGTTGATTATTGATGCAGTCTGCTCAAAGTTTCTCTGGTTACTCCCAGATAAGATGCAATCAGATGTTTCGGAACCAGATTGTACAACTGAGGATACATGGATAGAAGTTCTTCATACCGGAATCTGGCATCATTATTCATAAAAGATAACAGGCGTTTCTGGGCGGCTACATACCCTTTATTGGTTCTCCATCTGAAAAAATGTTCAACTTCATGAATTTCATTACAGATCTTTTCCCTGTCCTCGTTGGAAATAGAAAGGATGCTGGCATTGGTGATACAGTCTACATTGATGGTTGCTCTTGTTTTATTGTAAAGTGCATCAAAATCTGTCACCCACCACGTAGGCATGGCAAACTGAAGGATAAACATTTTCATGCTGTCATTTAGATAAAATGCTTTCAGACAGCCTTCCAGAACAAAATATTCATGATTCACAAAATCGCCTTCCGAAATAAGACTTTGCCCTTTTTTTAAAGAGATCAGGTTAAAATGTCCGAAAACATAATCCAATTGTTCTTCAGTAATTGAAGTGAATTTAGAGATGTGATCTTTTAATATTTCTTTTGAATTGACCATGATGTAATGAATATTCAAAAGTAAGTCTTTTTCAGAATAATTTTGGTTTTTAAAAAAAATATGATATCATCAAGTCTGATTTCCCGGGGATTATATTCCGGATCTTACATTTATTTTTCTTATATTTAAGCAGCTACTTACAAAAAATGTTTTTAACAAAAACAGGTGGTGTAACGACATATTAATAAAAATTAAAACTATGAGTATATATTTTGCACCCGTTATTTTCTTCGGGCTTATCATTTTATTCGCTTCGTTTTTTGTCGTTAAGCAGGAAACAGCAGCAATTATAGAACGTTTCGGGAAATTCCGTGCGGTAAAGCATTCAGGTCTTCACCTGAAGCTGCCCATCATAGATCAGATTGCCAAAAGACTTAATCTGAGAATTCAGCAGTTGGATGTACTTATTGATACCAAAACATTAGACAATGTTTTCATCAAAATGAAAATTTCTGTTCAGTATCAGGTCATCAGAAGTCAGGTGGGAGATGCTTATTATCGTTTGGAAAATCCTGAAAATCAAATTACTTCTTTTGTTTTTGATGTCGTAAGAGCAGAGGTTCCAAAATTAAAACTGGACGATGTTTTTGTAAGAAAAGATGACGTGGCCATTGCAGTGAAAAGCGAGCTTCAGGATGCCATGAACAGTTATGGTTATGATATTATCAAAGCTTTGGTAACAGATATTGATCCGGATGAGCAGGTAAAACATGCCATGAACAGGATCAATGCAGCAGAAAGAGAAAAAACAGCAGCCGAATACGAATCTGAAGCACAAAGAATCAGAATTGTTGCCGTTGCAAAAGCAGAAGCAGAATCCAAGAAATTACAAGGGCAGGGAATTGCCGACCAGAGAAGAGAAATTGCCAAAGGACTGGAAGAATCTGTAAGAATGCTGAATAATGTGGATATCAATTCTCATGAAGCATCAGCGTTGATTGTGGTGACACAGCATTATGATACTTTACATTCTGTGGGCGCCAGCAACAGAAGTAATCTTGTACTCCTTCCCAATTCACCAACAGCAGCCAGCGGAATGCTGAACGATCTTGTAGTGGCGATGACAACAGCCAACACAGTGGGAGAGGCTACAAAAGGAAAATATCCTGATCCTCCACAAAAAGAGACTGGGTTTTAAGATAAAAAGGAAGTAAAAAGACAGACAGAAATAAACACGTAAAAATGGATCATTTGCTGACTTTTTCGGATCGTCCAAAAGCAACTTCTGACTTCGTTCTTCCAGCTTCCCGCAAAATAAAAACCGCTTCTGAATTTTCAGAAGCGGTTTTTTATTTATTATTTCTTCGTTTTAGAAACCTGTTCTACCAATGTATATTTGATTGAAGAAGCATCTGCCGGAGGATTAGCGATTTTTTCTGTTTTTACTTTTAAAACATATTCGTAACCCGGCTCATAAGTGAAACCTTCAATAGGGCTGTAGAAATTCGTCCAGTCTGCAGAAGCACTTTCTTTTACCTGCATGCATTGCATACGGCCAGCTCCGGCAGAACACTCTACGGTTTGTGGTCCTACGATAATTGTTTTTTCATTGGCTGCCAGTTCTGCTTTTTTCGTTTTAGAAACCTGCTTTACCAAAGTGTATTTTATGGAAGATCCGTCAGCTGGCGGATTTTCAATTTTTTCTGTTTTTACTTTTAAAACATATTCATACCCCGGTTCATAAGTAAATCCTTCGATATTGCTGTAGAAATTCGTCCAGTTTCCGGAAGCGTTTTCTTTTACCTGCAGACATTTCATAGGAGCTACTCCTGTACAATCTGCTGTTTGTGGTCCTACGATGAATGTTTTTTCATCACCTGCGGATGCATTGGCTGTGGTTGTACATTGCGTCATTGCGAATAATGCTAATGCGGGTGCTGCCCCTTTTAGAATTGTTGCTATACTTTTCATAAACTTGATTTTCCCCATACCTCGCAATTACTGTGCCGAAAAAAAATACTGAATTTGTAGTACTTCTGCTATTGTTTTTTACTTTTTTAATTGTTTAATTTGAATTTCTTAAACACTAACCAAAATATAATTCTTATAATAAATATGGATAATCAAATGCAAGTTGAAAATTACAGGATTCAAAAACCTGAAATGTGGGCAGGAAATATCGGGGATGAGGAAATAAAAAACCGAATCAAAGACTCCGAATTTGCCAGAAGACAAATTGATGAAGGTCGTGATTACTGCTATTTTTTAGACAAAAAATACTATACAAGCAATACGGAAAACAGTGAGTACGTCTGCATGGCGTATACTCTGAACGAACCTGGAAACCTGGAAAGAGCTTCTGTTTCTGATGTGATTGTGGAGGAAAATGAAGTCTACCAGATTCACAGAATCAGTGTGTTAAGGGATGGAGTACTGATCGATAAGATTCCGGACACAAAAATAAAGGTTCTTGACAGTGAAAACCAAAGCAGTGGCGGAGTTCTTAGCAGTAATAAAAAAATCAATATTACCATTAAAGATCTCAGGCTGTATGATGTTCTGATTTTAGAAGATTCAAGAATCAAAGAATTTACAGACCGTGATTTTCTAAGAAAGGAATTCTCAAAGTATGTCTGGGTAAGTCCTGATAACTATTGGGCTTATGGAAGTTTTAAATTTACGTTCATCAACGAACGTGAACAGACTATTGCCTATAAAAAAACATTTTTCAGAGATGAGCAGGGAAACGTTCTTGAGCCGGAAATCAGTTATCTGAAAAAAGGAGACAGATTTGTCATTGAAGAAGAGAATTATATCAACCCTGTAGATTCAGGCCGTGAAATTTTCCCTTATGTAGATTTTGCTACAGAAAGCAATTGGAAAGACCTTTCCAACTATATTGTACCGTTCTATGAGGAGATTTTTAACAAATCTTCGTTAAAGGATTTTGCTCCCAATCTGGTTGAAAAACTCGATGCCATTGCTGATCAGGACGAAAAACTGCAGTTTGCCATAGAATATGTACAAAATCATATCTATTATGTCTTCAATGCAGATGAAATGAATGGTCATAAGCCACAGGAACCATCAGTAACGTATGAAAATAAACAGGGCGATTGTAAGGCAAAATCGGTTTTATTGAAAGTAATCCTTGATTATATAGGAGTAGATGCATCTGTAGTGCTGGTTAATTTTAATACAGATTATTATATTAAATACTATCTGCCATCCCTGTTAAGTTTCAATCATGTTGTCGTAAAAGTGAATTATAAAGGTGAAGAATATTTCATTGATGCTACCATCCGTGATGAATTCGGATTGATTGAAAACAGAGGCTTTATCTATTTTATGCATTATCTGGAAGTGAAGAAAGATCAGGAGCTTCAGGTAAGAAAATCTTATAAATTCCCTTATTTCTGCATTGATGAAAGAGTAGATTTAAATGCACAGGGCAATACCGGAAAGCTTACTTTATCAACGACTTACAAAGGAAACAGAGCCAATGCTATGAGAAGGTATTTTAAAAGTACCAATAAAAGAGAAATCATAGACAGCTGGAACAGCTTCCTTTTCTATGCGCTTAATTATTCAGGCGACCGCAATGGTACAGATGTCCGAAACGTATTCAAAGATGCTGCTATTGATGTAGTAAGTGATGACAAAAGACTGAATGAAGTTAAGATCCAATATACTGCAACCATTGAAAATCCTTACTTTGTGGATCCACAGAAAAACCGTTTTCTGATGTACTTTGACCGGAATGTAGTGAAGGCGAGTGCAAGAGATTTCATCCACAAAGATTTACCTTTCTGGCATAATTTCGACAGTGAGAAATATGAAATCAATTTGCAGACGGATCAGAAAATTGATGTTGAAGAAAAATATACAGTTCAGGAAAGTACGATATCCAACCCGTATTTTGATTATAAAAGCCGAAAAAAAGTAAACAAAAACGGGGCAAGTGTTTATATTGAATACAACCCTCTTATCAATATTGAAATTCCACAAAGTGAGTTTGAAAAGTTCAGAACAGATCATCATACCATTGCCGACAGCAATTTCGGACTGGGAATTGACATTATTGAACCGGGACTCATGAATATGCTTAAATTCAACTTTAAGAAGAAATTCAAATAGAATCCTTTAAGTTCAAAGTTTAAGGTTTAAGGTTTAGAATTACGGCGGGCGGCTTCACCGCCCACCGTAATTCTTTACTCACTAGTATATTTGTTTACAATCAAAAAAAACACAAATTCATTATGTCTAAGATATTTTTTCTTGCTTCCTGTATGGCCTTTTCTTTGGTCAATGCCCAAAAATTAACCAAAGAAAACGTTACTGGATTCTGGAAACTGAAGGAAGCCGGATTTTATGAAGGTAAAAAGAAAGTGATAAAAGAGTTCGATAACTGCCGCCTGATGAGAAATTATGCCATCAGGGAAGATGGTTTTGCCATTTATAATTATGTAGAAGGGAAGTCGGGTGACTGCAGTCCATCTGAACCAAGACTTTCTTTCTGGAGAGTTGTAGAAAACAGGATCCAGTTTTATGTAGATGATAAAAATATCCTTGAAGAAGTGGAAGTAACAATCAATAAAGATCATACGATAACCTTTTCAAGCTATATTCCTGAACGGAAAAAAGTAGATGGAGACATCCTTGCAGAGAAGATAGTAAACACGGTTCATTACGACATATTTGAAAAACAATACTAACCGTAAACACAAAATTTTTAACGTATGAATTATGTAACGGTCATCTATCTCGGAAATCTGGTATTGTATGCCATGTATTTCTTTGGAAGAATGGGTAGTGAAGTTGATGTTTCAGGACTGGATTATGGCGTTTCCGGAATTTTGTCTTTATTTCTGATCCTCGGCGGATATCTGAATGCAAAAAAAAGAATGATCTACAGAACGGTCCTATGGATGTTTTTTGTGAATGTCTTCTTATTCGTTTGCTCCGGTTTGTTTGATCAGTTTGGAAGCGATTTTAATATTCTTTCTACAGGTAATAGTGACAGTTTTCTTTTTACATTGGCGTTCATCATTTATAATGGCTATCTTTTTCCTTTAACGGTTATTCTTGACGGATCAGGTCTGGCTTTGATAGTTCCGGTTGTATTGTCATGTATTCTGCCTTCATTGGGTTATCTGATTGGGAAGAAACTCCATCAGAATAAACAGAATTCTACCAACATATAGTCATTGCGAACCGAAGATGAAGCAATCTCAATCTAAACTTTAATATCCTCTACAGCTCTTGAACACTAGGCAGATATTATTAAAAAAAAATCTGCGAAATCTCCACAATCTGCGAGAAAAATAATATCATCATTTGCTGAAAATCTCACATTGTGCTAAGTCGAAATGCTCTTGCATTTTCAAAACTAAAAAAAGAAAAGAAACTAAAGGCTATTCCTGCTTTTGAGGCTGGTTATTGGACGTAAAGAATTTCTGCTTACCGATCAGCAGCTCAAAAAACAGTCTGAAGTCCGAGATTAAAGACCATAAAGGATATTTAAAAGTAGCCGGCTTATTTCTCTCGATCACAGCATGACTGAACCAGGCAAATCCATAGCCTACAATCGGGATGTACCATAGAAATCGCTCCTTTCCGGAACTGATGACATACCCTATAACGAAAAATACGAGAAACGTTCCGATAAAATGGAAAATGCGGGTTCCTGTTTTACTATGCTCAGTAAGATAAAACTGATAAAACTCTCTGTAGGTTTTGATTCTTTCAGACATGGCGGGTTAGTTTGTTGGTTCAATTGAGTTGAAAGCAATAATTCTGCCGATTTTTAAAAGAGCCCCAAAAGTAAAAAGGCAAAATAACAAATCAGTCTTTCCATCAGGTCTAACCTATTTGCTATTTTGCCTTTCCGCAATTTTATTAAGTACTTACTTAGCTGTCCTTTAATTCTTTTCCAAGCTTGCTATTTTTATATCCGTAGCAGAAATAAATAACCATACCGATCAGGAACCACATTCCGAACCAGAACCAGTTCTCATGGCTCATTCCTGTAAGAAGATACAGACATGAACTTAAACCAATCAATGGAATTAATGATAAATTCTTGATAAAAGCTACGATACATAGAATCAGGTTGATGATAATAAAAAAGAAAATAGAAGCTCTGAATTCTCCTTCATTAGGGTCTGACCAGTTCATCAGGTTATCAAAAAACTCAGGCTGCCACTGGTAGAAAGCCAGTAAACCTCCAATGAAAATGACAGGGAAAATGATTTTACCATTCACGTAAGGAAGGTGGAATCTGCCTTTAATTTTTTCTTTAGCTGGAAGCATTAGTACTCCGGCACATACCAGTACAAAAGCGAAAATAGTTCCGATACTGGTAAAATCAAGGATGAACGTTTTATCCGTAAACAGGATAGGAATACCTACCACAATTCCTGTAACGATCGTTGCGTAGGATGGCGTTTTATACTTAGGATGTATTTTTTGAAATCTTGCAGGCATCAGTCCGTCACGGCTCATGGCATACCATATTCTCGGCTGTCCCATCTGAAAAACCAATAATACGGTAGTAATGGCAACAATCGCAACGAAGGAAACAACAAGCTCCATCCAGGCTACATTAGCATTCGTTTTTTCAAATATAAATGAAAGCGGATCTCCCACGCCATCAAATTTTTTGTAATCTACCATTCCTGTTAATACCAATGTCAAAGCAATATAGATCACGGTACACAATACAAGAGAGATAATCATTCCTTTTGGTAAGGTCTTCTGCGGGTCTTTGGTCTCTTCGGAAAGAACACTTAAGGCATCAAATCCGATATAGGCGAAGAATACTCCCGATACGGCACTCATTACTCCGGCAAAACCATTCGGCATGAAGGATGGTGTTCCGGTTGTCGGGCTTACCGGGGTCCAGTTTTCAGTATTGATATAAGCAAAACCAACAAGAATAACCAGTAAAATTACTCCAAGCTTTAAGATAACCAGAGAGTTGTTGAAGTTTTTACTTTCTTTTACTCCAACATAGCAAAGCCATGTAATTAAACCATTGATCACCAACGCCGGAATATCTACAATGAATTTCAAACTTCCGATTAACGGTGCTGTTTTCCATGCATTTAACAGTTCTTTATTTTCTGAACCATATTGAACAGCTTTCCTTGCTTCAGTATAGCTGCAGGTCAGATAATCAGGAATGTGCATTCCAAGACGTCCCAGGAAACTGGTGAAATAATCCGACCAGGAAAAGGCTACATAAATGTTTCCAAAAGAATATTCCATGATCAGCGCCCAGCCAATTACCCAGGCGATAAGTTCTCCAAAACTGGCGTAAGCATAGGTATAAGCAGAACCTGCCGTAGGAATTCTGCTGGCAAATTCAGCGTAGCATAAAGCGGTAAACCCACAGGCAAAACCACAAATCAAATAGAGTAGTATTACACCGGGACCGCCTCTGAAAACGGCTTCTCCCAAACTGCTGAAACTCCCAGCTCCAATAATGGCCGCAATACCAAAAAATACAATGTCCCATACACCCAGCACTCTTAAAAGTCCCGTCGAAGTATCTGTATCTGAATAGATTTTTCTTCTAAAAAGTTGACTCATTCAATAACTATATTTGATTTGAAAAAAAGCAAATGTAATGATTTTTTATTTTGATGTTAACAGTTGTTAAAAACATTTGGGGAAAAATGCGCAAACAAAAGAATTCACTCTTTATAAATGGGAATTTCCACATAACTGTCGTTGTACCATTTTATTTCCAAAGGCTCACCTGCATCTTTTATAGTTTCATCACTTACATTTTTTCCTGTGCCATAATTGACCTGCCAGTTCTTATTTTTATTAACTCCTACCAGTAAGACCAGTTTACTTCCTTTTTCTATTTTTTTGCTGATGAAAAATGAGTTTTTGATTGGGATCTGCTCCTTTTTTCCGGGCTTAAGCAGATGACGTTTGGAATTGTTTTTTGCATAGCTGGCTCGGGTAAGATGTGTAGACAGTAAAAATATCTTACCATCAGGTTGTACCTGATATAATAGGGTTTTGGGATCAAAATCCTTTTTGTTGATGGAAACGTTGAATATTCCGGATAAATTTCCGCTTATTGTAATATCCTTTTCCAGAATTTCACTTTCAAAATAAATAGAATTGGTTACATATACACTATCCTGCTTGCTTACTGTATGATAAAGATATTTCGGATTTCTGTCTTTAAAGTCAATGGTCTGTTGGGTAAATTGTTCAGTTCCGGGTTTCTCAAAAACTGAAGAACCGTTTTTACGGTCCTGAAGATAAAATTTAAGAGAAGATGAGTGCATTTTATCAAGAGCAGGAACATGTTTCCATGTATTACTGTTCATGATCTGAAAATTGACTTTATCTTTTAGAAGTTCCGGTTTTTTGCCATCCTTCAGAATATAATCAAACCATGAAAAAGCAAGTTGATCAATACTTATTCTGGCTACAGGATCTATGAGTAGATTTCCATAACCGAAAACATAAACATAATTGTATCCATAACTTTGAGCTGCTGCATGATCATAAGGTCCTATCACTAAATAATGGTTAGGGTTTTTGTTGTATTTGTGATGTTCTTTATAATAATACAATGCTCCGATCTGATCAGCATCATAATAACCTGTAGTTGTTAAAACAGGAATGTTTATTTTGGCAAATTCTTTTTTGTAAGGGACCATGTTTTGCCAGTATTTATCATAACCGGGATGATCCAGCCATCTTTGGAATATTGTATTGGGCTTCCTGCTTAAAGAATCAAGTGCTCTGAATGATCTGCCGCTTTTGTACCATGCTGTATTGATGGAATCCCATTTTGTATCATTATTAAAGCTTGCTTCATCAGTCAGCTTATTATTGGTGACATAGTGAATCCACTGGAGCATATAACCCTTGAATACATTATTTTGAGAAGGATAATCTATTCCGATTCCTACCGAAACCTGAGGTACAATGGTTTTCAAAGCCGGGTGCAGTTTTTTGGCAGCTGCCCATTGGCTGAATCCTAAATAACTTCCGCCTATCATTCCTACTTTACCATTGCTCCACGGTTGCTTGCTGACCCAGTCGATGACTTCATAAAGATCCTGAGCTTCGTCTTCAAATGGATGATTGGGGTCATTGCTGTCTCTTTTTCCACGGGTGTTAACCACGGCTCCTACGTAATTGTAAACTGCTGCTCTTTTCCCTATCGCTGCATCTAAAAATTCCCCGGCATAAATATTATTGGTAAGTATAACGGGAAGAGGAGAAGTGTTTTCTTTTTTTCGTACAATCGTAATGGTAAGTTTTGTTCCTTTTTTTAAAGTAAGGATTTTGGTTTCAATGATGAATTTTTCCTGCTCCTTTACTTTGAACAGCTGCATAATCTGAGGCTTGATGCTTGAGTAAGTCTTATAATTGACATAGTTCTTACATAAAGCCAGAGCGGAAGCATAGTCTATGCTGTCCTTATCTTTTTGTTTGTCAAGTGTTGCATTCAATCTCTTTTTATGGTCCTTTACATCTGAATCAATATCCAGAGTGGGCCCTACTTTGGTGGTCAGCGGTTCGGATAAACTTTCATATTTTGTAGTAAAGGCGGTTTGAAGAGCATTGGAAAACGAAATTTTTTTATCCTTTTCCATCAGTCTTGCCATGCTGTAGATTTCAAAAGCAAGATATTTGTTCCCTGCCATATTATGGTCTGCATATTCCTTACGGTAATCCGTTAAACTTGCAATGGAGTTTTTATAATCTTTTGCAGCGAGCTGTAAACGAAACTGATTGTCTAAAAACGTGAGCGTATACTTCGGTTTGTTTTTAGGAGATTGATGTTCAGTAATCACCTTTAAAGCCAGTTCCGGGATTTGTTTTTCCAACATTGTAGAATCTGTTGCCGCTGTCCTCGGAAAGTAAAATTTCTGAGCCTGCATTATATTGACAAAACATAATGCTAAAAGTATCTTAAATTTCATTAATGATGTATTTTGAGCTTCTGATGAAAAAGTATCATATCAAAATAGGTACTTCTCCATAATTACCCAATTGTTTATTTTTTTAGCTGACTAAATTAAGAATTTTTATCAGTAAAGAATGAAATGATTTATTGTTGTTTTATCACATGAAGTCTGCTGAAACTTGTTTAAAAAGGTTTTTAATCTTTATAAACAGGGACTTCCACATAACTGTCATTGTACCATTTTACCTCCAGCGGCTCCCCGGAATCCTTTATGGTTTCTTCACTTACGTCTTTGCCAGATCCATAATTAATCTGCCAATTAGGATTTTTATTGACTCCGACCAACAAAAGGAGTTTGCTTCCTTTCTCTATCTTTTTACTCATAACATACGAGTTGTTAATGGGAATCTGTTCTGTCTTGCCCGGTTCAAGAAGCTGTCGTTTTTGATTGTTTTTTGCATAGCTGGCTCTCACGATATGAGTGGATAGTAAATAGGATTTTCCATCAGGAGAAATCTGGTACAGATAGGTATCCGTATCAAAATCTTTTTTATTGATCGAAATATTGAAAACTCCTGACAGGTTTCCACTCATGATCATATCCTTGTCAAGAATTTCACTTTCAAAAGCGACAGAATTAGTCATTTTGATACTGTCTTTTTTGCTGACTTTGTAATAAATGTCTTTCTGATCCCTGTTTTTAAAATCAATAATTTGGGTTGTGAAATTTCTGGTTTCAGGCTTATTAAAGACTGAAGACGTATTTTTTTTGTCCTGAAGGTAGAATTTCAAAGAAGAATTATGCATTTTATCGAGATCACCCACATGTTTCCAGGTATTCGTATTCATGACCTGAAAATTGATTCTGTCTTTTAAAATTTCAGGTTTTTTGCCTTCCTTAAGAATATAATCAAACCATGAAAAAGCAAGGTCATCAATGCTTATTCTGGCCACCGGATCAATAGGATTACCATTCACGTAAGTAAATCCGAAACTTTGAGCTCCACCATGATTATAAGGGCCTATGACCAGATAATGATCTGCGTTTTTATTGTATTGATGATGTTGCTTAAAATAATACAACGCACCAATCTGATCGTCGTCATAATATCCTGTAGTCGTCAGGATCGGAATATTGATTTTAGAAAAATCCTCTTTGTAAGGAACCATTTTCTGCCAGTATTCATCATATCCCGGATGATCCAGCCATCGCTGGAATATTTTGCTGGGTTTCCCGCTTATTTTATCTAACGACCTGAATGATTCCCCGCTTTTATACCATTTTGTAAAAATAGAATCCCATTTTACAGCATTGGTAAAATCTGCTTCATCGGTAAACTTATTATTGGTAACATACCGGATCCACTGAAGCATATAGCTCATGAAGATATTATTCTGAGCCGGATAATCAATCCCGATTCCCACTGCAACCTGTGGAACAATTGTTTTCAAAGCCGGATGCACTTTTTTTACGGCTGCCCACTGGCTGAAGCCTAAATAGCTTCCTCCGATCATTCCTACTTTCCCGTTGCACCAGGGCTGTTTGCTGACCCAGTCTATCACTTCATAGATGTCTTGCGATTCATGCTCAAAAGGATTGTTCGTATCATTGCTGTTTCTCTTACCTCTGGTATTGACAACCGCACCTACATAATTATAAGTGGCAGCTCTCTTTCCAAAGAAACCATCAATGGGACCTGCATAGATATTATTGGTTAAAATAACAGGAAGTTGGGAAGTATTTTCCTTTTTGCGGACAATAGTGATCGTTAAGGTGTTCCCGTTGATCTTAAGATCTTTCGTTTCGGTAATGAATCTTTCATTGTCTTTTGAGGCCAGCAGCTGCATGACCTGAGGCTTAATGGTGGAGTAGGTTTTATAATTCAGATAACTTTTACATAGAGCCAGTGCCGTTCTGTAATCGATGCTGTCTTTGCCTTTTTGCTTATCCAGCAGACTCTTCAACAGTTTTCTGGATGCTTTCACATCTCCGTCAAGAGCGAGCTCAAGCCTTGGAATCAGTTTTTCCGGAAGACTTTCATATTTTGGGTTGAATACTTTCTGAAGGGCATTGGAAAATGAGGTGCTGTTTTCTTTTTGCTCCATTTTCGCAAGGGCATACAGTTCAAATCCGATATATCTGTAGTCTCCCATATTGTTATCCGCAAAGAGCTTACGGTTTTCAGTAAGAGAAGTCAGCGAATTTTTATAATCCTGAGCCACTATCTGCAAACGGAAAAGGTTATCCATAAGATCAACGGTGTTTTCCGGTTTGTATTTTACCGACTGGAGATGAGGAATCACTTGCTGTGCAAGTCCTGGAATCTGTTTTTCCAATATAACAGAGTCATTTACAGCTGTCTTTGGAAAATAAAACTTTTGTGCCTGCAGGAGATTTACCCCAATTAATGCTAAAAGAATCTTAAATTTCATGAGATGGTGTGTTTATGGTATGTTTTTAGCTGCTGTTGAAAAAGTATCAAATTAAAATATGTTTTTGATAACTGTTTATTAAAATTGTTTATATTTTATCAAACGAATGTAGTAAATTTTATCATTGTATGGTGAGAAAATTTACATTGTTATCAAATAAGAATTAACTGTCATTAACACTGTTAAAACTTGCTTAAACAATAAGTTTTTAATATTTTCGTTAACTTATTTAGACTAATTTTCTTATATCAAGAAGAATGAAATCAAAAAAAATACTTTTAGCGGCTGCGGTCATCTATTTCGGAATTTCCGATGCTCAACAGTCCCAATATTTTACCCAGAAAGAAAATTACAGGTTCAATCTAGCCGAAAATCTTTATCAGACCAAAATATACAACGCTTCCCAGTACGAATATGCAAGACAATATTTCTACAATCAGAATTTGTCCCGTTCGAAAAAGGAAGGCGCCCAGTTTTTTGATAATGTGATCGGTGTGATTCTTCAGAAAAATCATGCTGAAGAAGGGTTAACCGCTTTCATGAAAGAATACCCTAATTCTGCTTATTTTGCGCAGGCTAATCTTCCACTGGCAGATTATTATTTAGCAAAAAAAGATTTCGATAAAGCGCTGGAGACTTTGAAAAAAGTGAACCAGTATCAGCTTTCGAAAGAGGAGAATACCGAGTATATCCTGAAGCTTGGATATGCAAAATTCATGACGGGTGATTCCAAGGGAGCTACTGATGCCCTTGAAGAAGCTTATAAATCAGCAGATCAGTCCCAAAAAGGAGATATTGCTTATATGCTTGGGCATTTGTATTACAGCAATAGACAGAATGATAAAGCTTTCCAGTATTTTGATTCGATAAAAGATCAGGATAAATTCTCAAAGCTGGTACGTCCTTATTATGTACAGATGTATTACAATGATAAGAACTACGATCAGGCTATTACAGAAGGAACAGCTTTGTTGAACGAAAATATTTCAGATTCTTATAAAGCAGAAGTTCATAAGATTATTGGGGAGAGTTATTTCATGAAGAATGATTACACTTCTGCCTATCCACATTTAAAAGATTATCTGAGTGTACAGCAGAATCCATCTGAAAACGATTTGTATGAGATGGGATTTGTGGCTGCACAGCTGAAGAAATATGATGAAGCGGTTTCTTATTACAACCAGCTTCTGAACAGTAATTCTGCTTTAGCTCAAAATGCTTATTACCAGTTAGGAAATGCTTATCTGGCCGTAGATAAAAAACAGGAGGCTCTTTCTGCATTCCGTTCTTCTTATCAGATGGATTATGATGCGAAAGTGAAAAAACTGGCTCATGAGCAGTACGCTAAATTAAGTTACGATATCGGTAACCCGTTTGAAAGTCCTTCAGCGGTGATCCAAAGTTATATCAACGAGAATCAGGATGATGCCAATGCCACAGAAATGAGGTCATTACTGGTGAAATCCTATCTGTATTCCGGAAACTATAAAGAAACTCTGAATGCTATTGACAGATTGCAGAGTTCAACTCCTGAGATCAACAAAGTAGACCAGGAGGTTTCTTATTTATTAGGGACTGAAGAATTCAACAAAGGAAATTATGATGAAGCTGAGAAATATTTCTTAAGAAGTCTTGGTTTCAATATCAATAAAGAATTCAACAGCAGAGCTTTATACTGGCTGGCACAGGTATATTACCAGAAAGGAAACTATCCTTCTGCCATTGTTCGTTACGAAAAGCTTCTGACTGAAAATTTCCCTGAAAAACAGCAGCTGCCTTATGATTTAGGATATGCCTATTTTAAATCCAAAAAGTTTGATCAGGCTGCTACTTACTTTAAACAGTATCTTACCAATCCGAAACCGGAGTTTAAAAATGATGCAGAGCTTCGTCTTGCAGATATCCATTATGCCAACAATGATCTGAACGAAGCCATTGCTATCTATGATAAAAACGAAGATGCTACGGATTATACTTTGTATCAAAAAGCAATGGCTCTGGGATTCAAAGGGGATACACAGGCGAAGATTAACAACCTTAAAAACCTTTTATCAAAATATCCGGATTCAGAATATTATGATGATGCTCAGTACGAAATAGGAACAGCATATGCCGCTCAGGATGATTTTGCCAACTCCAATGATTATTTCGGAAAAGTAATTAAAGGTTCTTCCGACAAAGATCTGATTGCGAATGCTTCTATCTATAGAGCGCAGAATTACATCGATCAAAACCAGAATGATAAAGCACTTTCCGAATTGAAATCTCTGGGTGAGCAGTATAAAAATACAGCATATGCTCAGAAAGTAGTTCAGGCTGCCAAACCTATCTTCACGAAAAACGGAGATGTTTCAGGATACGAAACTTTCGCAAGAAATATTGGGGTGAATGTAGATGCTGCTGAAATTGATGAGATCAACTTATCTACAGGTAAGCAGTTGTTTGCGAAGAAAGATTATAAGAACGCCATTGCTTATTATGAAAAGTATCTCACACAGAACCCGACAGGGGAAGGATTGTACCAGGCGAAGTATGAATTGGGAGAGAGTTATTATCAGACCAACAATTCAACCAAAGCTTTACTTGTGCTTCAGGAAGTTGCTGGAATTCAGAATGATTACCAGGATGATGCGCAAACTCGTTTAGCTCAGATTTTCCTTGCTCAAGGGAATAGTGCTGAAGCTAAAAAGTACCTTGAAGGCATTAAAAATTCTTCCAACATCAGCATTAAAAACTATGCAAATGTGGAATTGATGAAGCTGTATGCGGAAGAAAATAATTTCTCAGAAGCTGAAAAATTAGCCAATGCAGTAATCGCCAATTCTAAAAACTCGGCAGCCGTTATTGAAACTGCGAAAGTGATCAAAGCAAGAAGCCTGATGAACTCCGGAAAAGATAAAGATGCACAGACTGCCTATTCTTCTCTTGAAAAATCATCGAATACTTCGGTAGCTGCAGAAGCTCTGTATGCAAAAGCCTATTATCAGAACAAAGGAAAAGCTTTCAAGTCTTCTAATGAGACGATCTTTAAGCTTGCCAATAACTATGCATCAGAAGAATTCTGGGGAGCAAAAGCGTTGGTATTGATGGCTAAAAACTATATCGGCCTGAAAGATAACTACCAGGCAAGCTATACCTGTGATCAGATCATTGCAAACTATAAGGATTTCCCTGAAATTGTTGCAGAAGCAAAAGAAGTTAAAAAACAGATTAAGAAATAGTACATGAAGGTTTTTAAAATTGCCATATATTCCTTTTTAATTTCTGCTTCACTCTGGAGCTGCATTCCTTCGTACAGTGCCTATCCAAAAGAGTATAACCATGCAAAAGCTGACTTCCAAAAACAGAAAGCTTTTGTAGTGAATAAGGATCTTAAGAAAGAATTTGAGGTTTTAAAACATTCTGATATTTATGAAATTGTAGAAGACAGTACCAATGTATCTAAGATAACACTGCATCCGATGAAAACCTATACTCCTCCTTGCGGAAACCCAATGATAGGAAGTATGATTACAGTCGGGTTACTGCCTTCAGCATTTCCTTATGATATTGTTTACAGTTATGATGTAGCTGAGAATAGTGCAACAAAAAATTATCAATACAAATTACAAGTTTATCAAAGCCTTTGGCTGTTTAATATATTCAGACTGGGGAGAACTTTTTCAAAACAGTCGGGGAAAGCTTTATTAGGCAGTTATATTGCTTCCAATAAATAAAAGCCCGTTATATATTTTTTTCAAATAAAGAAAATATGAACAAGAAAATTCAATTATTATCCATATTATTTTTAGGGGTTTCGTCGGTGGCGTTTTCCCAGATCAAGGAGGAAAAGCTGGTTCTTAACAAAAAAAGAGAACCGGAAGTGAAGAAGATCGAGAAAAAGAAAACTTCTGTGGAAACCATTAAAAATTATCCGCCGGAAGAGAAATCGCAGACACCTGTGAAATATACCATCACAGATGTTCCTGCTGTTTCAGATTTCAAAACTTCAACCATTCAGGGAGAGGACGTAGCACCTAAATTTGACGGAACTGCTCAGAATAATTATTTCCAGTTCGGAATGGGTAACTACGGGAAAATCCTGGTAGATGGAAACGTTTCAAAAACTCTTGAAAATAAACTTGAAGTGGGAGCAGATGTTCATGTTCTTTCCACCAATGGTCTTAAAAAAGATTACGACTGGAAATCCGGGCAGACTTCAGCGAATATCGCCGCTTTCCTCAACTCTTACGGTGAAAAAGGGAAGTTCAACCTTAATGCTGAATATGGCTTAGACAGCTATAATTATTATGGGATCTACGCTATGCAGCCTACCGGAGAGCTTGATCTGAAACAAAAAGTAAATCAGTTTAAAGTAAACGGGTATTACGATTTTTATTCCAACGAAATCTTAAATGATGTAAGAGTAAAATCATCATTCCTTAAAGATCATTTTGATGCTCAGGAAAATCAGGTGTCTATTCTTGCCAATTTCTCCAAACATGCTGTTGAATTAGGAAAATCAGGAATCAACCTGAATGCTGACCTTGGAGTAGGATTGGATGCGGTAAAGACAGATTTTGCCATCAGGGATAAAAACTCTGCTAACTTCTTCAATACCAGCCTGACACCGAAAGTAACTTTCAGAAAAGGAGACTCTTATTTGACATTAGGATCTTCATTCTCTTTCCTGAATGCTAAAAATTCCAACGATCAGTTAGAACAGCAAAAAAATAATAAAACTTATTGGTTCCCGCAGGCGGAGTTTCAGTTTGCCGCTGCTAATGAATTTAAATTCTACGGAGGGGTAGACGGTGGTTTAAAACTAAATACGTACGGAGATATGTTACAGACGAATCCATTTATCCTTTCTGATCAGTTTTTAAAGCCTACAGAGACAAAATATCATTTTTATGTGGGATTAAGAGGAGATATTGATGAAACGCTGAAATACGACTTCTCTGCGGGTTATGGAAAAATGAGAGATATTATGTTCTTTAAGGCCAATGATCTTTTCGATAACAACTCTGTTAATCGTTCCGCCTACAATTTTGCCAATACATTCTCTGCAGTGTATGATGACGGAAATGTAAGCGATATTAAGGGTAGTGTGCAGTATTTCCCATTGGCTAATCTTATTTTAGACGGAGAATTGAGGTTCACCAAGTACGATCTTAAGGCTTACGACAACATTTATAACGTTCCTTTGTTCAATGCGAGCATCGGGGCAAAATATACGATGCTTGACAAGAAGTTATTACTTGGATTCAAAGGAATATTTGCAAGTGACAGAACTACAAACTCTTATGCGATAGAAGGGGTAGGTGATCCTAACATAATTTACCAGTCTACAGAGAATACAAATGATAAAGTTGGTGGGTATGCTGATTTAAATCTTTCCGCAGAGTATAAAATTCACAAAAATTTCAGTATTTTCGCACTCGGAAATAATCTTCTGAGCTCAAAATACCAGACGTACAAGGGATATAAAGTCCTGGGTGCACAGATTCTGGGAGGCGTGAA
The DNA here is from genome assembly GCF_020733145.1 of Chryseobacterium sp. X308. Classification (NCBI taxonomy): domain Bacteria; kingdom Pseudomonadati; phylum Bacteroidota; class Flavobacteriia; order Flavobacteriales; family Weeksellaceae; genus Chryseobacterium; species Chryseobacterium sp. X308. The sequence continues at coordinate 149,280 of NZ_JAJFZH010000007.1, read as the reverse complement.
AATTACTTTCTAAAGTATAAATGATAGGTAACCAAGCATTACTCATTACTTATCATTCATTACTTATGAATACGGCTGCATAGTTTAATGGATAGAACTTCGGATTTCGGCTCCGACAGTGAGGGTTCGAATCCTTCTGCGGTCACTCGGACGGACGAGACATTTTTTTTAATGTTTTGTCCGTCTTTTTTTGTTTGTAAACTATTGTTAATGTGTAAGATATAAGATAACGCAGAATTTAATTTTGGTGTTCGAAACGCATTTTCTTCAAACTCAAGTTTTTCTGATAAAATCGAACACAATATGTCACGTTTAGTTTCTGTATCTCCTTGTGAGTAGAGCTTTGACAGATTAGGTATGATCTTTAGAACCGTTTCAACTTTTTTCGTGATATCAAGATTTTTTCTTGTCAATTTCTGATTTTGTAATTCCATTTCTAAATTGTCTAACTTAGCTTTGGTATCAGATTTTATGAGACGGTAATCATCATAATCTAGCAGATCGTTCAAGTATTTGTCTCTGGCATTGTCTAATTTATTATTTAAATCTTGTAATTGCGAGATAAGATCTTTTTTTCTGTCATCAACATTTTGTTGGATATGTTTAAAATTAAACAGTATTATTTCCTTTAATAATTGTTTTGCGCTTTCGTTAAAACTCAATGTTTTTAATTGCTCTTCAAAAATTGTATTGACCACAGTGGAATTGTATCTGTAGCCACACTTTGAATTACAATGGTAATAGTAATATATTTTAAGTTTGCCCTTGGAGCCGCTTCCTGAGATATGTTCCCCACATCTGGGACATTTCAGAAAACCTCTGAGTGGTAAATTCTCCGAAACAAGAATTTTGCCCCTTGGCCTTTCATCCTTCGCTTTTCCAGTGAGTACCTGCTGAACTTGGATAAATAATGAATCAGAAATCAGGGGTTTATGCTTTCCTTCAACAATACATTCCTCCTCATCTTTATAAGCCTTTATAAAAATTTTGCCACAATAAATAGGGTTACGGATAGACTTATAAAATGAACTTCTACTGATAGGACCTCCTCCCATCGAATTCATTTTTTTGCGTATTTGGTCTATGGCATATTTTCCTTTAGAAAGTTCGTTAAAAGCCCAGCGCATGTTTGATGCTTCGGGTTCTTTTATAGCCACATATTTTCGGCCATCTTCAGTACATTTATTGATGTACCCGTAAGAAGCGGTTCCCATAACTCGTCCTTCTTTCTGCGCTCTTCTCATTCCGTATAATGTATTTAACGCTCTGCGATCATTTTCTACTTCTGGAGCAGCAAGGTAGATAGCAAGCATCATTTTATTTTCAGGGATACTTGTGTCCAGTGGCTGTTCAATAGCTTGTGGAGAAATATTGTGATTTTGTAGCAGCTTAATCATTTGATAGGCGTCGCCAGCATTTCGACTAAAGCGATCCCATTTGGTAAAAAGCAAATAATTGGATTTTGTACTCCTTTTTTTTATATGATTGACATATTTAATCCATTCTGGCCTTACAAAGTTTTTTGCCGAATGATCTTCAAATATCGTCTGACCAATAATTAAATTGTTTTGTTTGCAGTAACGCTCAAGCCGTTCAAACTGATCCCTCTGAGAATAACCTTTATCCGCCTGTTCGTCGGTAGAAACCCGAATGTATAAATCTGCTATCTTCATGATCTTTCTATTGTTATTCAAAAAAAAAATAATTTATGCAATATAAGAATTATTTGGTAATAAACTCTTTTATAATGAGTTCTGCAATTTTGTGCAAAATTTCAGAGATTACTTTTACTTCTTGGTCAGTTAATTTTAGCCCCGAATTTAAAAGTATTTTTTTTGTTTTTTCAAAAGGAAGTTGCTGAATAGTATGATAACTATATAATGATCTTGGTAATGTCTTTATAGCATTACTTTTTCTTATTTTATGATTACGATTTCTCTTCATAAACCATCTCTATTTAGTCAGTTCCGGTACTATGTGTTTAACTATGAGTTAAATTACTATTAACTGCTTTATCATGGTGAATAGCTGCTCATTTGGAACATAATGTCTTTTGCTGGCTTATTTAATTGAATATTGTTTACAGATATTTCAAAAATAACCGGTAAAAAGGCAGCCAAGTTGTAACGGTCAGCCTTTCTATCTATATCCCTGTCAAAAGACTACGGCATAAACGGTTTCCTCCCTAAAGGTACCCTCCAGTTATTCCGTTTCCTTTTGCCTTTCACTTTGCCCGTAACAATAATCTGCTTTCTTTTTTCCAGTTTTTCTTTTGAGAAATATCAATAGAGTCTTGGGCTCAATAGGAAGAGGAATTGATTTAATAATTAAGCAGGTACGGGAAAAGAAAGGCTCCGCCGTATCCGGAGCAAAACAAATGAAGTTTAATATTGTCAATGAAATTAAATTAACTTATTCAAGAGAAGGGAATGCCGAAAAACTGATAACAAATTCAGATGATGCGGTTGAAGTATTCAGAGCACATTTTGATAGTAGCCAAATTGACTATAGAGAATCATTTTATGCACTCTATTTGAATCATGCACATAACGTTTTAGGAATAAAGAAAATTTCGGAATCTGGAATTTCTGCAACACTGGTGGATATTAGAATTATTATGCAGGCCGCCTTATTGTGTAATGCGTCATCTATTATTGTAGCACATAACCATCCATCGGGAAGTTTAAAACCGTCATCTGAGGATCTGAAAATGACCGGTAAAATCAGGAATGCCTCTGAATTTTTAAATATTCAACTGCTGGATCATTGTATTTTAACATCTACAGAATACTTATCATTTGCTGATGAAGGTTTACTGTGAGAGATTTTGTAAATTATAATCATAAAAACGGCGATTAAAGATTGCCGTTTTTTTAATTTTCGGCGAAAAGACAGATCTTCCTTTGGTCGAAGGTGTTTTTTCGCGGTAAATTTATATTGTACGATTGGGAGCATATTTGATAATTTTTGCCCTGACCAGATCTCTGTTTTTTACCTTTAACCGCTGATGGCAGCCATCGTTTTTTTCAAATTTTTCAATACGGGATACGAACTGTATTCTTTAACCAGTGTATTATCCATATTTCCATCTTTTAAAGTAACAAGTGCCATGCTTCCGCCACAGTTTATTGTTAACTTATTAAGGAAATAATACTTGATTCTTGTAATTCAATTCTTTTTAAAGATGAAAAAATCTCATAATATTTCAAAATCCAAACAAACTATCACATGGGTACAAACTCAGATTCGTTTCATTTAAAGCGTAAGGTATATAGTAGTAGACATAAAGGATTATTATAGTATTACCTAATCTTAAGCTGCCATGTCTGCTGAACATTTCCTTTACTTCTCAAGGCCTCCAGCTGTTGGGGAGATGCAGAATTCAATAAACTGGGAAGGCTGCTGAATTTTTCAAATTCAGGTTCATATTTATTTATAATAATAAATCCATTGTCATAAAAAAATTGTTCTGCCTGGTCAAAAGAAACAAAATAATTTTCCATGACATTATTTGATTTAAAGAAGCGTGCCCATTTTTTATCCTTATCGCTACCTACGGAACCTGTTTCGTGTTTGAGATAAATATCAGCTGTTACCCAGGTTCCTCCGTTTTCCTGCAAGACCGAATGTATATTTTTAAGGATTTGAGACTGCTTTTCTCTATCAAAATACATGAGCAGGCCTTCATTAATAATAAGAAGATCCTCATCTTTAGTCAGAATACTGCCGGGGTTCAAAACGTCAAATTCCTGAAACTTAAGGTTGCCGGGAACAGGAATATTCAGACGTTTTAACATTTCCATTTTTTCATTCATTACCGTCCTGAGATCAGTATCAAAATAGATCCTGTCAGGATTTTTACTGGTGTATTCCAACCCACGCAATGAATATCCGGCTGACAATTCAAGTACTGCCGAGGAAACACTCTTTTCAAGGAAAAAGTCAAGGGAAAGGTAGCGCATTTCAAAATGGAGCACACTTGCCCTGAACCCAAAATCTGAATTCAGTGGATTGTCAATACTGAAATACTTTGCAATTTCTTTTGCATACGGTATAGTCGTAGTTGCAGCTTTAAAGGTAATAAGCTCTTTTGCTGTGTCAGTTACTTTGTTTAGCATATTGTTCTGTTTTTTTTCTGCAAAGTAACAGTACAGATGTAGTTGGTGATAGGAAAAAACAGACCTGTTTATTTTTTAATAAACTCGTTTCCCAGTTTATTGTTTTTTTTCAGAAATACATTCGGTTGTAATGTTAAGACTTTACGGAAGCTTTGCAAAAAATGGGATTCATCATAAAAAAGATCGTACAGTTCATTTTTATTCTCTGGTTTTTTATTTCTTATGTAACGGTTAAATATCTCCTGAAAACGTACTATTGAGGCATATTCCTTGGGAGTAATTCCAGTCTGCAACTTAAAGAGTTTGTTAAGGTGGCGTTGCGAAGTATTAATTCCTGCAAAAAGATCTTTAATTAAAATATTGCCCTTGTGAGCGTTTATTTGTTCCGCAATATGGACAACACGGCTATCTGGTTCAAACCTTATCCTTTCTGTAAGCAGTTCGGTAAGCTGAGTTACTGATTCCTGAAGGTTTCCTGAAAAATCTGTCAAAACTTCAGAGCCGTCAAGCTTTCTTTTTGAGATGGAAACCACTTTGCTGAGATAATTGGAAAGATCGCTACCTGCTATTGAGTAATAACCGTATGGCTTGAAACTGATACCGATGGAATGTACGGGAACATTGCCTTTGAGCACAATTTTAGTATGGTGCTGTCCTACCAAATGAAGATCAAATGTCGAATGATGATAAGATTGATTTTGAATAATATGTTCATATTTCCCACTATAATTCCATATGACGATCCAACGACCTGATGGAATTATAGCTGCTTGTTCATCAGCTTCCATCTGCTCCGGGCTTTCAAATGACCAGATAGATTCAACATAATTCATTAAAGCTTCTGGTATTGGATAATATTTCATTTTAATTGGCTTAAATTAATTATTGAAGATATTTCTCATAAATGCAATATCAGCTAAACACATGCAATTTTACAACTTCAAAAAAGAATAAATAATATTATAAATTGATTTAAAATACAAATATGCTACTGGAAAATATCTTTATATTTTAAATTTATTATTATAGATTATGTTTGGTTTATATTTTTAACTTTTAACCAGTATTTGCTAGGGATATGGCTTGAATTTTGATATTTGTTTTTACCAATTTACTAAGATTTTTTGTTGAATCACTTTAAATGAAAAGAATATGATCATCGATGAAAATCTTTTGCTCGAAAATGGAGCTGTTTACAAAGACTATGCTGACAAAGAAATAATCTTTCATTTTGGTAGCATTCCTCAGTATTATTTCCAGATTGTTAAAGGAACAGTATAGGTAAATACTTACCATGAGGATGGTAAGGAATTTACTTTTAACATTTTATCAGCCGGACAGAGTGTTGGCACATCGCTTTTACTATTTATTTTTTGAGTAGTTGTATGAATCGGAATTTCCATTCTAGAACACCACTTTACGTGGTAGATTCCTGATATGCATTTTCGATGTCTATCGGTAGTTTATTTTACCTGATACGATATCGGTCTTGTAACCGTATATTGTTCTGTCTCCAATATCTGAAACCATTACAGTAAGGATTTCTTTTCCTGAAGCATTATATCTAAGTTCTGAGAATTGGCTGCGTGGATCAGGTTGGAGCTTAATTTTATTTTGCTCAGTTGTTTATTACAAAGCTGGAAAGCTTACCGAATGTTTATTTTAATAATAGATGAATTGAATCTGAGTGTCAATTACCTAAATTATATGTTCAAGGATTAAAGTAGGAAGACGACCCAACGGCATCTTCATAGCCGGTCGATAGAGATAGCCTAAGAATTACTTTGTAATTCATTCTTCTCCTATTTATCGTTGTTGGTACAGTAAATCCTGTGATGATAAAATATATTTTCGCAAAACGGCTTGGTTTTTGTAATTTTTTTAACCTACAAAATATTTATTCTCAAAACATCAGATCATGGCAGACAATAAATCCAAAAGAGGTTCATCTGACCGAAATAAAGTCAGCGGATCGGAAAATTACGAAATCCAATATTTTAAGGAAAAAATGGGAGTGACATCTCAGGCTGTAACAGGAGCGATAAGGGCAACCGGATCGAATGACCGTAAAATACTTGAAAAATATCTCAAGGAAAAACATAGAAAGTAAAGATTCTTTACTCACTGCAATAAATCTTAAAACTATTTTTATGGGCTTATCTGAATACCGCAAAAAGCGTTCTGAAGAAAAGACCCCAGAGCCTTTTGGAGGAAAACCAAATGGAAAAGAGCTGCATTTTGTGATTCAGAAACATGATGCCTCACATCTTCATTATGATTTTCGTCTTGAAATGGATGGGATATTAAAAAGCTGGGCAGTGCCAAAAGGGCCTTCAATGGATCCTGACATAAAAAGACTGGCTATGATGGTTGAAGATCATCCTTATGACTACCGGAATTTTGAAGGTATTACTCCCAAGGGGCAATATGGTGGTGGAACTGTGATCGTGTGGGACCAGGGGACCTATATGCCGGCAGATTTGCAAGATGAAGATCATACAAAACAAGAGAAGAATCTTCTTCATCAACTATATTCCGGGAAACTTAAGTTTATACTCAATGGTGAAAAGCTTAAAGGAGAGTTTGCTCTCGTAAAAGCGCATGGAAGGGGGGATAACGGCTGGCTGCTGATGAAGCTTGAAGATCAATATGCCAGTGAAAAAGATATTACAGAGAAAGGTAAGTCAGTGATTTCCGGTAAGACAATTGAACAGATGGAAAAAGCAACGGCTAATATCTATGGAAAAACAGATATTAATGAAGATGAGGCTGTAAAGAATAGGAAAAATACGAAAAGGAAAGCTGGAACCGATAAAGAACCTGAAAGTAAGAGTAACATCAAATCTCTTCTTAATAAATCGCCTGAACAAAAATTTTATACCCGAATTGAGCCGATGCTGGCAACATTGGTTGATAAGCCGTTTGATAATGATGAATGGATCTATGAAGTGAAATGGGATGGGTACAGAGCGGTAGCATTTATGAATGATGGTGAGGTTGAATTAAAGTCCCGTAACGATAAAAGTTTTGGCGAAAAATTTTATCCTATATATGATGAACTTAAAAAATTGAATCTGAATGCAGTGATAGACGGTGAAATTGTTGTCCTGACCCAAAAGGGTACCGCTGATTTTGGACGGCTTCAGAATTGGCGGAGCGAAGCAGATGGCGATCTGGTTTATTATGTGTTTGATATTCTATGGTATGAAGGCAAAGACTTAAAGGATCTTTCCCTTTTGGAAAGGAAAGCGGTCTTAAGGAAAGTGCTTCCTGAAAGTAACAGTATTATTGTCAGTGAACATTTTGAAACGTCAGGTACTGATTTTTTAGAAGAAGCGAAAAGGCTTGGCCTTGAAGGTATAATGGCAAAACGTAAGGACAGTGTTTATCATGTACATAACCGATCCCGGGATTGGCTCAAAATTAAAGCTAATAAAAGGCAGGAAGTTGTGATTGGCGGATATACCCTGAACGATGATTCCAATAAGCTCTTCAGCAGTATTCTTGTTGGAGTATATGAAGGCAGTAAATTCATATATACAGGAAAAGTAGGAACAGGATTCAATAGAAAGCTGCAGACGGAAATGATGGAACTTTTTAAACCGCTGATCATCAAAAAAGCACCTTTTGCAGAAGAGCCTGATGTGAATAAACCCTCACGGTTCAGACCCAACCCTCCACATGCAACGGTAACATGGCTTCGTCCTGAATTAGTGTGTGAAGTAAGCTTTGCAGAGATGACGAGTGATGGGGTTATGAGGCATCCTTCTTTTGAGGGAATGAGAGAGGATAAAAATGCGAAAAAAGTTGTTCTGGAAACAGAAGCACCTATAGAAAAGCTAGTAGAAGATCACCCTGGTAAAATGATAAAAGCAAGAACCGGGACCAGCCGTAAAACTCTTCTTAATCCGAAAGATAAAAGCCAGGTGCGGAAAATAAACAGACATGAACTCAAATTTACCAATCTTGATAAATTATTCTGGCCTAAAGAAGGGATCACAAAAAGAGATCTTATTAATTACTATTACCAGGCAGCCCCTTTTATTCTGCCTTATCTTAAAGACCGTCCGCAAAGCATGAACCGTTTTCCCAACGGTATCGAGGATGAAGGATTTTATTTCAAGGATGTTACGAAAACAGCTCCCGATTGGGCAGAAACTTATTTATATCATAGCGATACCGATAATAAAGACCGGCATTATCTTGTAGGAAAAGATGAGGCTACATTGCTGTATATGGCTAATCTGGGATGTATTGAAATGAATCCATGGAACAGTACCATTAAAAAACCTGAGCATCCTACTTTTTGTATTATTGATCTTGATCCGGATAAAAATTCATTTGAGCAGGTGATCGAAGCAGCGCAGGTAACAAAAGGTATTCTGGATGATATGGGGGTTCCAAGCTATTGTAAAACAAGCGGATCTACCGGGCTGCATATTTATATTCCTCTCGGAAATAAATACACCTACGAACAGTCAAAAGAATTTGCAAGAGTAATTGTTACTCTTGTACATAAGGAATTGCCTGAATTTACAAGTATCGAACGGACCATAAAGGATAGAAAAGGGAAGATGTATCTGGATTTTTTACAGAACAGACCTCATGCTACCATCGCAGCAGCTTATTCTGTCCGTCCGAAACCCGGTGCTACAGTTTCCATGCCGCTTTACTGGGACGAAGTTAAAAAGGGCTTGAAGATTGCTGATTTTCATATTTTCAATGCTATAGAAAGAATGCAGAGCGAAGGAGATATTTTTAAACCGGTATTAGGCAAAGGAATTAATCTGAAAAAGATCGTAGATCAGTTTTCGGATGAAATTAGGTAAAGAAGCATATCGGGATCAAGCATTTTTAAATATTAATATTTGCATCAAGACTACAGACCAATTCCTGATTTTATCAGTTTAAGTTTTCAAATTATTAAATTTGGAAGTCAAATTTGAAATGCAGTAAAAGTGGAATCAACAGACAATTTCGAATCTCATCTCTATTTCAGCTATACAAAGCACTGAACTTTCCTGTAGACCTGTTTGATCTTATGGAGGGATTCACTATTTTCAATTTAAGAGATATCCCGTTCAAACTTCCTTATCAATCTGCGTCTTACCGACCCAATTTTTCTCTTTTTTTGTTCTTCAAGAATGGCAGTGGAAGATATACAATCGATGAGCAAAGCTTTGAAGCTGAACCACATTCAATCTATTTTACCAATCCAAGTAATTATCGGACATTCAGCTGGAAGGAAATCGAGGACATTTTGTTAATTACTTTTGACGAAACCTTTCTTAAAAGTACGTTGGTGAAGATGTTTACGTAGATTTTCCATTTCTTCTTATTTAAACTGTAGACCAAGAGTGGTGACAGATGATTTTTTCCAAGAAGTTAAAGAGGTTAATGTCATTGTAGCACCAACCATCCTTCGGGAAGTTTAAAGCCGTCATCTGAGGATCGGAAAATGACCGGTACAATCAAGAATGCCTCTGAATTTTTAAATATTCAACTGCAGGATCATTGTATTTTAACGTCAGCAGAATACTTGTCATTTGCTGATGAAGGTTTACTGTAAGTGATTTGTAAATATAATCATAAAAAAACAGCAATTAAAAATTGCCGTTTTTTAAATTTTTTGGCGAAAAGACAGATTTTCCTTTGGTCGAAGATGTCTTTTCGCTGTAAATTTATATTGTACGATTGAGAGCATATTTGATAATTTTTGCCCTGACCAGATCTCTGTTTTTTACCTTTAACTGCTGATGACGGCCACCGTTTTTTTCAAATATTTCAATGCTGAGTGCCTGATCTTTCAGCAATGTAAATTGGTCGAAAAGATAAACACTTATAGCAGTGGAGTGGCTTTCTACATTTGTTACTGGAGAATATATCCGTACAGGACACATCACTTTTTCCTGAACAGCAGTCCGTTTGAGGTTTTTTTTATCCGTTATTTTAAAATGGATAAAATCGATATCATAATTGATATTTCGGCTGTTCTTGATCTGAAGAACAAAATAGAACTTGCCCCTGAATGTATTCAACGATTTCAATGAGAAATACACACCATCAGTCTTTGCATGAATATGTCTGGTGCCGCGTTTCGTACTTTTTTGCAGTGTTTTCATTATATGATCTGTAAGAGCGGATGAATCCCCTTGGAGTTCCTCAAACAGAACCTCAGGATCGCTCTCTTTTTCAGTCTCCATAAGTAATTTAGAAAGATCATAGCTGAGTATATCAGGATAAGGATCATATACAACATCAAAACTGTAAAACCTGCCATCTTTTGTGACCACTGAAAAATTGGTTTCTGTCTCGAAATCTTTTATTGCTGCTTTAATCCTTAAAATATTTCCTAGATCTTCTGTTTTGCCTGCTGTAAGATAATCACTACCCAAATCAACATATCGTATTGGCGAAGGAAATAGGAGATGGGTTGTTTTATCATAAGTGACCTGCATTTTGTATGGATTCAGCCGTGCCTTATGGAGCGGGCTATCTCCTGCACGGCTCTGCGCCTTAACAGTATTTATCAGAATAAACGAAAAAATTATTAAGAGCTTTATATGATGTATTATTCTCATGATGGTATAATTATATGTTATTTACTTTTTGGAACTAAGAAAACATGATGTCCTGTCTTTACAGTTACTTTTTGATTCCTGACCTTTTTCTGAAAATATCCCGCTATTCCCTGAATAACCCCTTTGGACATATCGGCAACAACCTGTTGTCCTGCAGACTGCGTCATCATAATGCTTGTTCCTGAATTCTGGCCCATGTTGGCGGCCATTTCACTGAGGGCACTTTGTTCGGAAGAGTAGGGAATATGTAGTCCTGGCAGTCCGTCATTATCGTGGATATCAATGTCAACAGGCTCAATCATGCCTCCATACTCTATGGCAGAGATATGAAGCTGCAATCTTTCGCCCTGAAATCTGCACTTGGCTTTCAGAAAAGTTCCAGAAGGGATTTTTATGTGTCCAAGCAAAATAGACTCCAGGATCCTTACTGAAATAACACTTTCAGAGGTGACTGTTTTTGTTTCTGGAATGACAGCGCGGATACTGTTTCTGGGTTGTGATTCCTGGAACTGTTGATCCTGAATTCCTGTAAATCTTTGAGCATAAATACTGCTAAGGGTGATGCTGTCTGATGTACTGCGGTATAAACTTGAAACAATAGGATGAATGACAGGCTTTGCAATGGTGATCATGGTTTTAGCAGAAGCTGATCCTTCTTTTATTTCGCCTTTATTTTCTGAAACCTCCTGTTTAGAAGTTGGAAAATATTTGGCCGCCATCTGGTAAGATTTTTCCATGAGCTCCAGCTGGTTATTGATACTTGTGCTGGCCGGTATTGATTCCCGCTCTGTAACCTCTGTTCGTAACCGATGGATTTCTTTTTTAAGGTGCTCCACTTCCTGATCATCCCTGCTGTAAAATGAGCCTAAGACTTGCCGGGTATTCTGATAACTGCCCATCGAATTCCGGGCGGATAAGACAGATTCAGATTTATCTTGTAAAGACATCGGATCCGAGGGTAATGTTTCTGAAGAAGAATCCGTCCAATAGTCTGATAAGGTTGTGAGGGCATTTTTTTTCTCTTCATTTTGCTGTTCAAGCAACTGCTGTTCATACGCTTTTTGCTTATCAGACTGCAACTGGCCGTCAGATGCCTGCGGAATAACTGAATTGAAACCTGCCTTTTCTGCGTTATCATTCTCTTTTTCCGGTTTAAAGACTAAGAACAGGAAACTCGCACATGCAATAACCATTAGTAGATAAATGAATGGTTTTTTCAACTGCTCAATCATGAGCTTTCGGTTTTCAAATCCGTATTCGGAACTATTGCTTTGGTTGCCTTCCCTGACTCTGATACTGCTGTTATTTTGGGCTTTCATCATGATTGTTTTGTGGGGAATTATAGATTGAATTGCCTGCCTGCTGTTTGATTTTGAGATCTGCTGGTGCAGTAGTGATATGCCTGATGAGCGGTATATCAGTACTGCCAGTTCCTTTTGCCCATATCCGAATGATAACAAGTATGGTCAAAAGTGTATATCCTGTAAAAAATAGTTTTGTCAGTACGCGCTGCTTTTTTATAGGAATTGCTTTCCACTGGCTTTCCGTTTTTTCTATCCACCGGTCAATTCGTAGGGTTAATTTCTTCATGTTTGTTCATTTATCGGTTAACGGTTTCGAGATCTTTATTTTCAAGTACATTGAATTTTTCAATTGTAAATCCCTGTGGATTACTGTCAGATCGTACTGAATTAACAAGGAAGCAGTTGGTGATCAGGTTTCGGATCGTAAGGTTACTGGATCGGATGATAAACTGCCTGCCATAAGTTTTTACTGAATATGGATAGCTGCTGAAATTCGCAGCGATACTGTCAATTTCAATTCTCTGCTGTATATTTCCACTGATTATCCGGTTATAATATCCTTTTTCAGAAAGATCTTTGTAGTAGTTGAATGCGGACTGATCAGCCAGATTAAATGCCCTTTTCACATTGCTTTCAATCGCATTTTTATCGGGGGCAATCGTAAAAAACAGTTCATGAAACCGCCTTACGTGCTCCCTTGCTTCTACGGGTCTGTTAATGGACATATCCTGGGACAGTGCAACCATAAGTGATTTGCCATTATCCAGGACATATATTTTTTGCCTCTGTTCTTCGGCAAAGCTATATGACTGATAGACAACAATACCAACCACCCCAAAGCATAGCAGAGCGAAAATGAAGGTGAATAACCTGATCTGCTTAAAGCTGTTTTCTATATTTCTTAAGGTTTTAAATTCCATGATTTGATGATTTTGTTATTTAAGAAGCCTTCCTGATATATTACCAGCTACAGAACCCGCCGCCGCACCGGCAATATTTCCTGACTTTTGTGCCATCTGGGTAACATTCCGCATAAAGTTTCCCGCTCCGCCCGCTTGAATGATCCAGCCTGTAACGGTAGGTACAGTGAAATAGCCAATGATTCCAATGATCATATAGATAATGTACACCGTATTGGAAGTATCTGGAATAAAGTTGGGATCTGCCAGCATTTCAATATCCCTTTCTATAATAAGGGATTGAATCTTTGCCAGGATAGCACTGAACATATCAGCCACCGGTAACCATAGGTATACACTGATGTATCTGGTCAGCCATTGGGTAAGCGTAGATTGAAAACCATCCCAAACCGATATGGCAAATGCAATAGGACCAAGAATCGAAAGTACTATGAGAAAGAAAGTTCTGATTGTATCAATCACCAAGGCCGCTGCCTGAAAGAGTATTTCCAGAAATTCTCTGAAACCGTCTCTGATATCTTTTTTAATGGCAAACATTTCTCTTTCAATATACATTCCCGACATTGTCACCAAATCAGAAGGTGACCATCCCAGTTCTTCCAATTTTTTGTCAAATTCTTCATCAGAAATGAGATAAGCCATTTCAGGATTTCGAAGCATAGCCTCCCTTTCCAGCAGATCTTTTTTCTGCTGGAGTTCATTAAGATCTAATACCTGACCCTCCAGCATGGAGTGGCTGCCCTGAACGACCGGACTTAATACTCCGTTGATGCTGCCTAAGACAATTGTTGAAAAGAACATAATGCAGATTCCGATGGCAAATGGTCTGAGCATAGGAAACAGATCAATCGGTTCGGCACGACTTAATGCCTGCCAAACCTTTACGGCCACATAGAATAATGCTCCCAGCCCTGCAACTCCTTTTGCAACTGCTGCCATGTCAGCACACATCGGCATCATCTCTTCATACACGGAACGAAGCACCTCATGTAAATTAGTAGGTTCCATCTTACCAGTATTTTTGATTAACGGTACCATACAGGTTTAGAACTCTCTGCGTATTGTTCTGCTTTTTAGCTCTCAGATAACTGACAGAGATATTCTTATTGGTGTAATATCTTACCAGATTGTGATAATCTTTCACCTCTTTATATACTCTGTCAATAATTTCCATTCTTTCCTTATCATTCAATGATAGATTGGTAGAGGTGACAATCTGTTTTAGTTCTTTAAGCAGTTCAGTGCTTTCGTTCAATAGTGTTGAGTAACCGTTAGCGATAGCGGTTAACTCCTGAGCATTGAAATTGGGATCATTCAGCATCTTTCCGAAATTATTGACATACATTTCGGAAACATCACCCACCAATAAAACAGTCTGCTGAACTTTACGGGCATCTTTTACTAAATTGTTTACTGCTTTCAGTTTGTCATAATATTCCTTACCCTGCTCATAAACCTTTTTAACTTCATTGAAGTTCTTAACTACATTCGAAACAGTCGATGAGGTCTGTACAATTTCATTGGCGGAGTTGAGTATTCCTGAAGCCAGATTAGCCGGATCCGTAACCACAAATTGTGCTTTTGCAAATGATGTTATAGCTAATACAATAACCATAACTGTTGTAATGATTGAATTTTTCATTGTTGTAAAATTTTAAATGATTTAAGTTTCTTTTGTATTCGATTTGATTCTCTTAAGAGAAATCCTCTTGATGGCATGCTCTAAATTGCCATCAAGTTCAGAAGCCAATTGCATGACTTCCATTTTCTCCGTTTCTTCTGTGGTATAGGCCAGATATTCTTCTGTGGAAACTTCCGTGGCATATACAGCAGAGTGCGTTCCTCCTAATCCGATCCAGACTTCTTTATACAGTCTTTTCGGATCATTATTCATATTGATGGAAAGAACCTGTGCTTTTTCTTTGTCTGTAAGACCCAGCATAGACTGAATATCATCAAACTTGTTCATGTATTTCCGCTGATCCAAAAGGATCTTACAGTCTGAATTGTTGATGATGCTTTCCTTAACAATGGGAGAATGAATGATGTCATCCACCTCTTGTGTAACGACAATGGCTTCTCCAAAGAATTTTCTTACAGTTTTGAAGAGGTATTTGATGTACTCAGCCATTCCTTCTTTAGCAATTGCCTTCCAGGCTTCTTCAATCAGGATCAGTTTTCTGATTCCTTTCAGTCTTCGCATTTTGTTAATGAAAACTTCCATGATGATAATGGTTACAATGGGAAAAAGGATTTTATGATCCTTGATCGCATCAATTTCAAAAACGATAAATCGCTTAGAAAGAAGATCTAATTGCTTTTCTGAATTCAATAAGTAATCATATTCTCCGCCTTTATAATAAGGCTCTAAAACATTCAGAAAGTTGGCAATATCAAAGTCTTTTTCCCTGACTTTTTTTTGCTCTAATACTTTTTGATAATCATTTTTTACATACTCGTAAAAGCCATTAAATGAAGGGAACTGCTCATTATTTTTGATTCGATCAATATAGCCGCTGAATGCATTGGATAAAGCAACTTCTTCGGAGCGGGTTGGCGGTTCATCATCTCTTTTCCATAGTGTGAGAATAAGTGTTTTGATGCTTTCCCGTTTTTCTATATCAAAAACTCCATCATCAGTATAGAATGGATTGAAAGCAATCGGATTGTCTTCTGTATAAGTAAAGTAAACTCCATCTTCACCCTTTGTTTTACCTTTGATCAGTTCGCATAACCCCTGATAGGAATTTCCGGTGTCGACCAACAGAACATGGGCTCCCTGCTCATAATACTGCCTCACCATATGGTTGGTAAAAAAAGACTTCCCACTCCCCGAAGGTCCCAAAATGAACTTGTTTCGATTGGTAATGATTCCCTGTTTCATCGGAAGATCTGAAATATCCAGATGGATAGGTTTTCCCGTCAATCGGTCTGCCATCTTTATCCCAAAAGGTGAAGGGGAATCCTGATAATTGGTTTCTTCAGTGAAAAAACATAAGGCAGGTTCTATAAACGTGTAGAAACTTTCTTCACTCGGAAAATCTCCTGCATTCCCGGGAATTCCTGCCCAGTACAATGTTGCAGTATCTGTTGTGTTATGACGGGGTTTACATTCCATCAGTGCCAAGGCACTTCCGGTATCATTTTTTAGCTGTTTAAGCTCAGCAGGATTATCAGACCAACACATAATATTGAAATGGGCACGTATAGACTGTAGTCCGAAAGAATGCGCTTCATTGAGATACTTTTCAATCCATTCCTTGTTAATCTGATTGGCTCTGCTGTATCTTGCCAACGAATGCATATTTCTCGCAGACTTTTCAAATTTGTTTAGGTTTTCATCACTGTTATCAATAAACAGATATTGATTGTAGATGTGATTACAGCTGAGTAGCAGTCCAACCGGAGATGCAAATGAGAGCAAGCAGTCACTTCTGTCGGTGCTTAACTTTTCGTATCTGCTGTGCGAAGAAACTGTACCCGGAAGATCATCCGTATCCGAAAGAGTGTGCATGCTGATGCGGTTGTTACCGATACGCAATTCTTCTGCTCCTAAGTTGAGGTCTTGGAGAGATGGATTAATTTCTCTGGACAGAGTCAGATACTGTTCTAACAATCCCGATTGTTTTGCTGTTCCCGTAATTTCATCAGCGGTCATTTTTTCAAGGAAAACATATCCACTGTCATTCATAATCCTTTCAAACTGATCAACCGCTTCCATGAATCTGCTGATCACTTCTTTATCCCTGATCTCTTTTGGAATCAAAACTCCTTTACAAAGTGACGAGAAATTACTCTGTGTTCTCATCCTTTCCTTTGTAGTTTTGTTAAGAAACAGATAGCAATAATGATTCAGGAAAGGTCTTTCGTTAAAGTGCCTTTCAAAAGACTTGGACAGAAAATTTTGATCGTCATTAGATAAATCAGGACGGTAATTTTCCTTAATAAACCAATCCTGTTTGTGAACGATGCTGTAATCAGGTAATGTCTTTATGGCTTTAAACCAAGCCGAATGGATAGCTTCATACTCAGCTGACGCTACCGTAAACAGTTCCGGAAGACTTACCTTGAAACAAACCGTAACATCAGCATCTTTTGAAATAATGCAGTTCTCTTCTACACCTAGCAGTGGAAATCTGCTTTCCAGCGTTGTCGCTTTGGATTGATTTCTCATGCTACAGCTTTTTTAGAGTGTATCTTGATATACCTGAAAATGGATTTTCGGCTGATGATGTACCTTGGATGCTTCTTTTTTGCTCCCAATTTCATTAATCCATGTTCTCCATACTTTCTGTTGAGAGAAAAGGTCTTCCAAATGAGAAGACCAGAAATAGTTCCTCCAAGAAGTAAGCAGATATAGGTATTGACACCAGCCATATACATGATCATGATAAATACAAGTATTCCCAATAATCCTCCTGCAAAAATGAACAGGTACTGTGCTTTCAATCCTTTGAACTCTACCGTTCTTCCGATTCCTTTGTTGATATGATAGGTATTCATCATCAATGATTTTAAAGGAAGAATGAACGTAGGATGGTAGCTGCAACAATTAAGAAGATACACGCTCCAAACCAGCTGGCAGCAGTTTTACTGGTATCAGGGTCACCACTGCTGAATTTGTTGTAAACCTTGACCCCTCCAATTAAGCCTACTACCGCACCAATGGCATAAATCAGTTTCGTTGCAGGGTCAAAATAGGAAGTAACCATTTGAGTTGCTTCAGTGATTCCTGCAGAACCATTTCCCTGGGCATTCATACTCAATCCGATTAACAGAAGCAATGCTGTTAAGACGATTTTTTTTCTTTGTCTTTTCATAATGAATAGATTTTATGATGATGAAAACCCGTGCTTTACGGGTTCTGAGACAAAGGTGTTTGGTATGGGGTTGCCACCTGGGAATTTGGTGTTTTCAGGAATTGTTTGGCTCTATAATGCTTTATAAAGAATATTTTGATTACTTTCAAAAAATAGTACTTAACCATGAAAGAACAATCAAAGAGACATCACTACATACCCAAATTCCTGAATAAGAATTTTAGTGATGAAAACAATATGTTGTGGGTATATAACAAAGAATCCAAAAGAATTATCAGTAAGATGCAAAGTCCTAAAGCTATTTTCTTTGAAGATGGCAGGAATCTTTTTGATATAAATGGGAATATGGGGATAATATCGAAAGGATGTATGAGAAGTAGATACTTTACTGTCTAAAACTTTAACAAAAATTTTAAAAAGTCAGCAGATGAGCGGTAGAGAACTTACATGGATGATTTATTTGGCTAATTTAACAAAGTGGAGAGTTCCAAAAGTTGATGATATTGCTAAAAATCTTGTTAAAGATATTCCTATAGAACAATTGGGTTAGCGATACGTCCAACTGACCCAGATCAGAAAATAATGGCAGAAAAAGGTGATCTTCATTTTTTACAAAAAGCTGTTTTTGATCAAATAGTTTAGTGCTTTATAAAGAAAATAGGGAACTTCAAATGAATTTCCCTATTTCAAAATCATTGAGATCGCTTTTCCGCATATCGGAAGAACCGGATATTCCTTCATTGTTAAAAGAATTATCTAATAGTAATGCTATTTTATGGGAATCATTTTCCATAGAATTCTCAAGTAAGGTATATAATTCGGTTCCATAAGTTTTTTGAACGATCGCTGCTGCTGTTTCCTTTTGAGATAAGGTAAAACTATTTTGTTTCACAAACATCTCCACAGAGCTCAGTTCTTCAAAGGTAATCCCTTGGGCTAAACTGTTATCCTCACCGATTATTCTATACTTTTTCCATTCTTCTTCCTCTTCAATAAAATCAGGTTCATTATTAAAACCATATTCCGGCTCTTCCTGCGGATTTAATAGACTGATATTTTCGCTGATATCATATTCTATGTCTAAATTAGAGGGATCAAAACCAAGTTCATTTTCTTGTCTTTCAGAGGAAGTCATTGTCATAGAATGGAGTGAAGTTTTTGCTTCACCCATAATATTGAGTTGCTTTTTATTATTTGCTTGGTCTTCAGTTTTGTGACAATGGGATTGTTTTCGGATAATTTTGTCATGGAGTAATAGCAGAATTATGATCAGAAGACAAATAATGATGAGAGTCTCCATAGTTATAAAATGGGTTTAAAGTGATTGTTAAAATACTCCGTAATCTCGTTTCCATATTCCAGAAAATGCTGTTCAAGAATATTGTCAATATAGGAATAGAGAGTTGTCCTTTCTTCTCTGGAAAGCTGTACAATCCGCAATAATATTTCATGATACTCGGGGCGTATGTAGACCACTTTACCATTCCTTCCTGAAGGAAAGCGATTGGTTAAAAAGGTCTTTTCATAGTTCAGTTTTTTAAAAGAATTGGTTTTTGCTTTTTCTTTGGACTTTTGAACAGCTGGTTTGGTTGTATGATTTTGTTCGTCAAGAGCCGTTTGTTCACCACTGATGACCTGCATTAAATACTCTTCATCAACAGTAGCCTTTTCTAAATCGTTGTTCTCATTGTTTGTAGCCATCTTTTGGGTTTTATAGATTTGTGATTCTTAGAAACTCTTCAATAAACAGATCCATTCTTGTCACTTTTAAAAGCGTATAGTCTGCTGGTAACAGTGTTGATCTGAAAATACTGTTTCCGATATGGTCGGATTCCTTACGAAATCGTTTACTGTCCATGATTCGCGTATCCATTATATTCATCTGAAGAGTCGCAATCGCTTTTTCGTAGATTTCGTATAACCCGGTCTTTTCCCGACCATCAATCTGATTCCAGAATAGCCATAACGCTTGTTGCGAAAAATCATGCTCACCGGAAGGAAGCGCCATAAAAGCTTTGGTAAATCCTAACGTACTTTCTACAACCAAACGGTCAGCAGTCATGGGAGCAAAAATAAAATCCATTGATTTCAAGGTCGTCAGCACCCCTTTGGTATTGGCGGTACCAGGCAGATCATAAAAGATAATATCCGGAACTATGGTAGTTTGTTTAATATATCGGGTAGCTTCTTCTATTGCATTTTCTGCCTTACAGCGTATAATCGGATATGCTTTCTTATTGATCAGTTGGAATTGTTTCATAGCAGCCTTCTTATGGTACTCGTTGAGCATAATTGCTTTTTTATCACGTTCCCTCATATTGCTTAGGCTGTATTGTGGAAAATCACAATCCATGACTAAAACATTGTATCCCAGGCGGTAATGTAATACGCCGGCAAGTAATATGGTAATCGTCGATTTTCCCACACCTCCTTTTTGAGTGGAGAAACTTACTTTTAAAGTTTTTTTTGTTGCTTTCATGATGCATGTATTTATTGTTGTTTTATAATGTTGAATGGTAAGAATCTGTATAAGTTGATTTATATGTAGGGGTACTCCTGTATTATCTTAAAATTCTAAAGATGTATACATTTACATCATTTTTACAGGGTATATCTACAACTGCTTTGCTGAGAGAATACCTTTTTTTGAATATCTCTAACTGCTTTTCTGCTTTTACGCTTTTATAGTTTTAAAACTTTACATTTTTATAATTTACCCGTTTCATCATCAACTTTATGTGTTGCTGTAAAGGAAAGAGTTTTCAAAACCAGTGCTGATCTTCAGGTGGTACCTGGTGTTATTTGGCAGTTATTGGAAGGGGGAAATATTGTAGATATCCGGTTGTTTCTGTTTACCTTGTTGTTTACAATTTTAAGAAGAGTTGGTGTTTATTACAACATCTGAAAGATGTTGATCGCTTGTTACAATATTTTTTGTGATATGGTAAATAGGGTGTTCCCCTGAACACGGCAAGTTGTGTTTTGAGTGCCTCATAACTGTTTTTTGTGCCTCAAAACAACTTGCCCTGCCGGGAGCTTTGAAACACTCTCCGAAGTCGAGGTTTATAAACTTTAAATGGAAATCTAATGAATGATCAGAAAAATAATAAGAGAGGTAAAGGTGGGCGAAAGCCAAAGATAAACCCTTGTAATCACCGGTATGTTTTTCGGCTGGATGATGAAGATAATAGCAAATTTCTGTCTTTATTTGAAGCCTCTGGAATAGATAATAAAGCTAAATTTATAACTTCCGTATTGTTTTCAAAAGAAATAAAAACAGTAAAAATTGATAAAGGTACTGTTGATTTTTACATGAGGCTGACTTCCTTTTATTCCCAGTTCAGAGCAGTGGGCGTGAATTACAATCAGGTAGTTAAGTTATTATATACTCATTTTACCGAAAAAAAAGCTGCGGCATTTCTGTTTCTATTGGAGAAACATACTGCTGAGCTTTCAGCTTTATGCCGGAAAATTATTGAATTGGCTAATGAATTTACTAACGGGAATAGAGAAAAATGATGGTTCAATGATTGTAAAAATTGGCAGAAGCAGTAATTTATACGGTGCCTTAGCCTATAATCATCATAAGGTGGAAAAGGGACAAGGACAAATTTTGTTGATGAATAAAATGGTGGAATCCACAGATGGGAAATATACTATACCCCAACTCTTGAGATCTTTCGATCCTTATCTGGCTGCCAATCAAAAAACGGAAAAACATACTTTACATATATCGCTTAATCCAGATCCGAATGATAAGGTCAGTGATAAGGATTTTGTGAAGATGGCAGAAGAGTATATGAATGGAATGGGGTACGGTGAACAGCCTTACATGGTTTTTAAACACACTGATATCGACCGTATCCATATTCATATTGTGTCTGTATGTGTTGATGAAAATGGCAGGAAAATATCAGATCGATTTGAGAAAAGGCGGTCGATGAATATGTGCAGACAACTCGAAAATACCTATGATTTATGGCCAGCTGCAGAAAGGCAGAATGTGAAAAACAACCTGGTTTTCAAACCGGTTGATTATCAGACTGGAAATATTAAACATCAGATCGCCTCCGTCATCAGGAATATAGCTGATGTGTATTCCTTTAAAACACTTGGAGAGTACAATGCGCTGCTTTCACTTTTCAATATAGCAGTTGAAAAAATTGAAGGCGAATTGCATGGAAAACCACAGCGGGGGTTGGTGTATTTTGCATTGGATACAAACAAACATAAAATTGGAAACCCATTGAAAGCTTCAAGCATTGGAAAAGCTGCACTCTTACCTGCACTGGAGTCTCATTTTTTAAAAAGTAAAGAATCTATTCTTCAATCGAATAAAACTGAAATAAAGGGCTGGATTGATAATGCCCTCAAAGTGAGTCATCATGAAAAAGATTTTGTGGAGAATTTAAAGTCTGTGGGTGTTAATACGGTAATCCGCAGAAATGAAGGTGGACGGATTTATGGAATTACGTTTATCGATCATAACACCCGAACAGTATGGAATGGTTCAAATTTGGGAAAAGAATATTCCGCTGCTGTTTTTAATGATTTATGGAAGAACCAGGAGCATTTAAATAAATCCTCTGATGCAAAGCAGGCAGAAGCTGAATCACTCCCAACAAATCAATTTTTATCCCTTCAACTTCATCCCTTATTTGGATTTTTAAATAATGACAATGATGATTTACGTGACACTGAATCAATGGACTCATTTCCCGGATTGTTGCCAACGGTGCAGAGAGAAGACGATGAAGAACGAATTTTTTCACAGCAAATGCGAAAGTGGAAAAAGAAAAGAAAAAGATAATCTGATGATTTCTTACCCTTAGCCTTCTTTTTGCATAATTGCCTGTACTTTTTGCTGTAATTCCTTTTTATCAGGTAAATACAACTGGTATTTGGAAACAAATATTTTATTAGAAATACCACCTGTTGCATATTCCACCAATACTTCATCTTTTTCCGCAGAAAGGATAATGCCTATAGGCTCATTATCATCCACAACATTTTCTTCAGATTTAAAGTAGTTCAGATATAAATTCATTTGTCCTATATCATTGTGCTCAACCTGTTTTATTTTTAAATCAATCAGCACAAAACATTTTAAGATACGGTGGTAGAATACAAGATCAATATAAAAATGCCTGTTACGAAGTGATATCTTATACTGTCTTCCGACAAATGTAAAACCCTTTCCCAGTTCTAAAAGAAACATCTGCAGATTGTCAATAATCTTCTGTTCCAATGCTTTTTCGGTAACACGATGACTTTGAGGTAATTTGAGAAAGTCCAGGACATACGGATCTTTTATAGCCTCTGTGGAATCGGTTACGATATGACCTTTTTCCGCCAGTTG
Organism: Chryseobacterium sp. X308; assembly: GCF_020733145.1. Lineage (NCBI taxonomy): Bacteria > Pseudomonadati > Bacteroidota > Flavobacteriia > Flavobacteriales > Weeksellaceae > Chryseobacterium > Chryseobacterium sp. X308. Next base: position 126,178 of record NZ_JAJFZH010000007.1, on the reverse strand, counting down.
CAGTACGCCCTTTTTATCTTTGCTCAATGCCAGTCTTTCAAAAAGGGAAGAGTTGATCTGCCTTTCCAGTTCACGGTAGCCCCAATTTTCCAGTACTGCCTGTTTTTCATAGAACTTCCTTGCCGTATCATCAGAAATGCCCAGCAAAGTAACCAGATGAGTCCAGCTTAATTTGGCAGGCACTGCCTGCCATTTTTGATAGGTCAGATAAAATCTGCGCATATCTAAAATATTACGCCTGCCAAATCCTTTGCCGTAACGCTGCCTCAGATCTTTGGAAAGTGTTGCCAGTAAGTTACTTCCGTATTCTGCACGTTCCTCACCATGCTGCTCGTATTCCACGATATGCCTGCCAATTTCCCAGTTGGCTTTCACCAGTTCAGTATTAACTGCCTTGACCGCATTTTGTCTTGCAACCTCAATAGCGGATCCGATACTGTCCAGTAATTCAGTGTATTTTGATTGTACAGGTTTCATTGATATTTTGTTATAAGACAAATGTAAAAAATTCCTTGGTCAACAACTGCTATGATTCATGAGAAAATAAATTTCGATACTGTGCCAAATGCTTCCTTATAATGCCTGACACTGCCAGTGTAGAAAGCAGACTTCTGTTACCCGATAAATTCATCATCCTAACTCTAAAAATAAATGATATGCAGGGTGAAGATGATCTACGGGGCTTAGCTAAAATTATGGCTTTTATGCGTACCGTCAGTATTTTAATGGTACTGATGCATTATTACTGGTATTGTTATCCATTTTTTCATGAAAAAGGATGGACATTGGAAGTTATCAACAGAATACTGCTGAATTTCCAAAGAACGGCAGGGTTGTTCTCTCACTGTCTCTATACAAAAGTTTTTAGCATTGTATTACTCTCTCTAAGCTGCCTGGGAACAAAAGGAGTAAAAGACGAGAAGATAACCTGGCCTCGGATTATCGGCTTCATGGCAGTAGGAACGGTGTTGTTTTTCTTGAATACTATTTTGCTGAAATGGGGCGGGGCAGGCATTCTTTTATATACGATTTCAATGTCAGTAGGATATATCCTCCTAATGGTATCAGGGGTATGGATGAGCCGTTTGTTAAAACATAACCTGATGGATGATGTATTCAATAATGAGAATGAAAGTTTTATGCAGGAAACCCAACTGATGGAAAATGAATATTCTGTTAACCTTCCCACTAAATTCTATTATAAAGGAAAATGGAATCAAGGCTGGATTAATATTGTTAACCCATTCAGGGCAACCATTGTCCTGGGGACACCAGGTTCAGGGAAATCATACGCCATTGTTAATAATTATATCAAACAGCAGATTGAGAAGGGGTTCTCCATGTACATCTATGATTTTAAGTTTGATGATCTTTCAACAATTGCTTATAATCATGTATTGAAACATCAGGATAAATACAAAGTAAAACCGAAATTTTATGTCATTAATTTTGATGATCCCCGAAGAAGCCATCGGTGCAATCCTTTAAATCCTGACTTTATGACGGATATTTCAGATGCCTATGAAGCAGCTTACACCATCATGCTCAATTTAAACAGAACCTGGATTCAAAAGCAAGGAGACTTCTTCGTGGAATCCCCCATTATTCTTTTAGCTGCTATTATCTGGTTCCTGAAAATATATGAAAATGGTAAATACTGCACTTTTCCGCATGCCATTGAATTACTCAATAAAAAATACTCTGATGTTTTCACAATATTAACTTCTTATACTGATCTTGAGAATTATCTTTCCCCTTTCATGGACGCGTGGCAAGGTGGCGCACAAGACCAGCTTCAGGGGCAGATCGCCTCTGCTAAGATTCCTTTATCACGAATGATATCTCCTCAGCTATATTGGGTCATGACCGGAGATGATTTTTCATTGGATATCAACAATCCGAAAGAACCGAAAATATTATGTGTAGGGAATAACCCGGATCGGCAGAATATCTATTCAGCAGCACTGGGTTTGTACAATTCCAGAATCGTAAAACTCATCAATAAAAAAGGACAACTAAAGAGTTCAGTGATTATTGATGAATTGCCTACGATTTATTTCCGGGGATTGGATAATCTGATTGCAACCGCAAGAAGCAATAAAGTAGCTGTCTGCTTAGGATTTCAGGATTTTTCTCAGCTGATCAGAGATTACGGAGACAAAGAAAGTAAAGTGATTCAGAATACAGTAGGCAATATATTCAGCGGACAGGTAGTCGGAGATACCGCAAAAAATCTTTCAGAGCGTTTTGGAAAGATTTTGCAGAAAAGGCAAAGCATAACCATCAACAGAAATGATAAATCTACTTCCATATCTACCCAGCTGGACAGCTTGATACCGGCTTCCAAAATCTCAACATTAAGCCAGGGAATGTTTGTAGGAGCTGTATCTGATAATTTTGATGAAAGAATTGAACAGAAAATGTTTCATGCAGAAATCGTAGTGGATAATGAGAAAGTAGCTGAAGAAACTAAATTTTATCAGCGGATACCAGAGATTTTATCATTTGTAAATGATAGTGGAGAAGACCGGTTCACATCAATTATTGAAGAGAACTATAAAAAAGTGAAGCTTGATATGGTAGAGATTATTGAAAATGAAATGAAGCGTATTAAAGCCGATCCTGAGTTACAGCATTTAATACCCAAAAAATAAAGTAAAAATCCCCGGAGACCGGGGATAAAAAACTAATAACCATGAAAACTCAAATTAAACATGAGAATCGAGTGCAAATTTAAAACAAATGATTCTCTTTTCCGATTTACTGTGTCTATGCGTTATATTGTTAATTAAGTTTGCTTTTATAAGAGTTGTGAGATTAGAAAATCGATAGTATTGAGCTGCTTTATCGTCTTTTTTGTTCAAATTCAAATGAACTTTCAGCTTTTTCGTTAAGGATGATATGGGCATTAAAAGTTTTACCTGATCTGCTTTTCATACCCTTGATTAATGCGGTTCTCCCGTTTTCGACAAGTCTTTCAATGTCGGCTGTTTCGATCAGGGTTCCGCAGATATTTCGGAATTGATACCAGTTACAATACGTATCAGGACATTTTATAACACGATCATCAATCATCAATGACTGGGTTTTACATTTGGGACATACAATACCGGGAAGATGAGTTCTTTCAATTTTTATCTGCAGTAATTCTTCCGTGATCGTCATCGTGTAGTTTTCAATGTTCTTTTGAAATTCAGCAGCACCCAATTCATTATTCTCAATATCCTCCATGGACTGTTCCCATTCTGCAGTCATAGAAACGTCCGCAATTTTTTTATCCTTAACTAAATCATATACCTGTAAGCCTTTATCAGTAGGAATAAGCAGTTTCTTTTGCCTTCTGATATACCCACTGTCAAGCAGTGTCTCAATAGTAGAGGCACGCGTGGCAGGAGTGCCGATTCCGATATTCTTTACATATTTTCGCTGCCCTGTTTCTTCAATATTTTTGCCTGCATTTTCCATTGCAGAAAGCAAGGTTCCTTCGGTATAAAGGCTGGGAGGCTGCGTTTTCTTTTCCAGAACAGCAAACATTTTAATCTTTAGATCCATTTCTTCTTTTAACTCAGGAAATTGCCGGATTTCTTCGATACCTTCAGAAAAATTGCCGTTGACATGGCGCCAGCCTGTTTGTAATATCTTTTGTCCCTTAGCTGTAAAATCATAGTGAAGTACCTGTAAACTGATTTCTGTGATCTCTTTGACACATGGCGGTGAGACGGCCTCAAATAATCGAAAAGCAATCAGATCATATATCACCTTTTCTTCTGAAGTAAGTACTGAAGGTATTTTTTCTGTGGTAAGCAGCCCGTGATGATCGGTAACTTTAGCATTCTTGACAATGCTTTTATTGAAGTTTCCCCATGGGATTATCCTTGCTGCGGTTTTATAAGGTTCCCATTCCTGCAGTACTCTTATGAGATCTGGAATGTCCGGCCATAGATCTTCTGAAATATATTGGCTGCCCGTACGTGGATAGGTAATGAACCTTTTTTCATAAAGGCTTTGGGCAATATCGAGTGTTCGCTCAGCACTGAAGCTGAATCTTTTATTAGCTTCCTTCTGAAGGCCGGTTAAGTCAAACAGAAGAGGAGCATGTTCTGTTATGGGGTGTGAAGTAATCGCAGTGACTGTTGCTTTAGTCCTGTTTCTTTCCAGTGATTTTACAAAGTCCTCAGCTTGTTTTTTATCGCTGAATTTGAGTACTCCAAGACTTTTGAACTCCACAAAATCTTTTTGATGCATAAGCTCAATCTGCCAGTATTGCTGGCTTGTGAACTCTTTATATTCTCTATAACGTTTGCAGAGTAAAGCTAAAGTGGGAGTCTGGACCCTTCCAAGTGAATATAACCCGTCATCTGCTGCTATAGTTAGTGCCTGGGTCGTGTTAATATCTAATAACCAGTCGGCTCTGTTTCTGCACTGAGCAGCATGGAATAATCCATCATATAGGTGACCCGGCTTCAGATTTTGAAAACCGTGCCTAATGGCTTTTTCAGTGAGTGAACTGATCCATAATCTTTCAAATGGCAGGGTACAGTTCAAATACTCATAGATGTACCGGAAGATCAGTTCCCCTTCTCTTCCTGAGTCTGTAGCAACAATAATACTGCTGCATGATGTAAACAATTTTTCTATGATTTTTAGCTGTTTGGATACGCCAGGATCAGTTATCAGTTGTTTTTCTTTTCTTACTTTTCTGATGGTTAGTTTAAAAGGGTCAGGTAAAATAGGTAAAGTCTGCTTTTTACAAGCTGAAATGCCATAATCTTCTGGCATCCCGAGTGTAATCAAATGGCCAAAAGCCCAGGTAACGGCATAGCCATTACCGGTCAGATATCCATCTTTCTTTTCTGTTGCTCCCAAAACCATTGCTATTTCTCTGGCAACACTTGGCTTTTCTGCTAATACTGCTTTCATAATGATTATTAATTGAAGTGGGTATTATAGGCGTTTTCTAGCGCGCAACTGAGCTTTGTCCTGTTTTAACTGCTGTCTTTTGTCTTTAGGTGCCTGCTGACCCTTTTGTAGAGGCTTCTTTAAATGCTTGGTGGCTTCGTTGGTCTTGCCTTCTGAATTCACTACTGTCTGGGTTGTATGCTCCTCAGTAGGCTTTGCCTTATGTTGGATTTTATCAGGATTCTGAAATGAGAAATCGATTTTTCCGTTCTCCTTATTAAGAGTGATATATCCCTGATAGGGCTGATTCTTTTTATCCAGCAATCCGTCGAGATAAATCGTTTGGCCTGCTTTAAACTGACTATACTGCTCGTCACTTAATTCTTTGCCTCTGAATGATCTTGGTATCTCTGTCTGTGTATGGGTTTGAGATTGTTGCTGAATCTGCTTTTGATCAAAAAGAAATTCAACATACTTTTTATCAGCATTAAACTGGACATGGGCATTGAAAGGTTCCCCTTTAGTAGAGATCATCCCTTCCAGATATAATGCTTTGCCCTCTATAAGCGTCTGCTTTTGGGCTTCATCTAATCTAACACCCTTGATTTCATCAGGAACTTTCATGTACTCCGCTCGATAGGCAACAAGTTCATTAGTCAGCCGGTCTCTGCTGATAAGGGAAGGAATGATTTCATCAGTCTTTGGATTGACAAGATCTACAACACGTCCCATATTTCCGGTTTCCATTAGATTTTTACGGTCTTCAGCAGTAAATTCATGACCTAGAAACTTAAAATTGAAATTAGGTTCTTTTCTGATGCCGTGGAGATTGATCATGACATTGCCGGCATCATTAGTGCTGAGTGAAAGACGGGCGTCTATCCGGATAAGCGCTGTTCCGAGATTAAGACTGATGGGAACGAGACCATTGGTTTTGAATCCTCTTAGCATGGGTTCCAGGGCATTGGCTTTTTCTAATTTTTCCTGCGTCAGCCCAAATTTTGACATCATATCCCAGTCGATCTGATCCTGGGAGTACTGATATTCTTTTTCTGATGATGGATTTGTACTCATTGTAATGGTGTTTGGGGTTACTATTTTATAGGTCTTCAGAAATTCTTCACCTTTACTGCTTGAATGCTTGAGGTAATGCTCAATCTGTTTTCCAATTTTTTCAGATTCTTTGAGAGGAGAGGTAAAAAAATTAAATGAAGTAGGGTTTTTGAGCTGGCTGAGGAAATTGGAAAAAAAGTTGGAAAATAAATCGCCCTGCTTATCAATTTTTAAAAACTGATTCTGGTTTTTCCGGGTATTGGATACTGTTTTCAGATCACCTTTTTCATCAACAGTTTTTACCACTTCTATTTTGTTGGTCTTAGGGTTTAAAACCAGCAGAGTATTAATTAATGCAGGATCAGGATTTTGGGTATTTGCTATATCTTCCATGATGTTAAGTATTGATTTAACATCGAAGTTAGACCTATTGGATAGGAAAAGTTAAAAGTGGAAGTAGATGGGGATATTTGGCTGGGATTGTCTGGAAAATACCAATAAGACATTAATTTTTTAACAGCTTTTTGTTGCTACTATGGTAAAAATAATTAATTTTACGCCGTCTCGATCGAGACGTTTTTTTTTTCATCATTTGTGTTTTTTGTCCTGTTTTATTATTGATAAAACAGGATTTTTATCTATAACTGGAGTGCTTTTCAAAAAGATTCATACCAATAATTTTATTATGCATGTTGTCATAGATCAGCTCTACCGAAAAATTTGAAATTTCATACAAAACATATCTTGATTGGGAAACCATTCTTTCACTGATGATGCGTCCATGAGTTAGTACAAGTTCATATTGTGTCTGGCGATCGGTTAAATTCTGAAAATCGTAATAGGAGATATTCATAGTTATAATAATGGGATAGTGTAAATTATTTTAATCTAATTTTTTTGAAAACTTTTCATCAAGTATCCGGATATCTTTTTGAATCCCAAGCAGTATTTCCTTCACATTATAGTTTTCAAAAAGCTCAGGTTCAAAATCTTCAGGAAATATTCCAGAAGCATACTGCCATACTTCAACGATTTCTCCGAAAGGAATATCATAAGGTGTATAAAATGAATTGTCAGCTGCTACGGTTATTGATTTTTCATTCAAAGAGATAAGTCTTTTATAAGAGATACCATCATTCAGGGTGACGAAAACATAACTTTTGCCGGACTTTAAATCCTTTATATTTTCTATATATTTCCCGACAATGTAAGAACCGTCTTTAAAGGGCGGCATGGAATCGCCTTTTGCCGGAAACGCTCTGTATTTTCCGTTGGTCAGAAAGGGTAGTGAAATTCTCTGTAAGCTTTCAATATATTCAGGATCACTGTATCCTGATAAATATCCCATGGAGGCTTTTTGGGGAACAATTTCAATACTGTTGTTACCTAATTGATCAACGACAACTGGTAGAACAATTCTATTATCCGGAAGTCTCAATACATCTTCTAAAGGATATTTCCTGATATCCACTGTCAAAAGAAGATCAATACTTAAATTGAAATACTTTGAAATTCTGATCAGTATTTCGTAGGGGGCTTCCGAACGCCCGTCCTCATATTTTGAATACCGGACCCTGCTCAGCAAAATTTTATCCGCCAGTTCCTGCTGGGATAATTTTTTCTGAGTTCTTAAAAACCTGATGTTATCTGAAAAAATTGACATTGATACAAATTGTATCTGCAAATATATGAAAAATGATACATATAGTATCTAATTTTGTGACGTGAACCGGGCGATTGTACATATGGATCTGGATACATTCTTTGTATCCTGCGAGAGACGTAATAATTCTCAGCTTGACGGAATTCCCCTGATTATTGGCGGAGGTGACCGTGGAGTGGTAGCATCATGCTCCTATGAAGCAAGGAAATTTGGAGTCCGTTCTGCCATGCCGATCCGAATGGCAGTCCGGTTGTGCCCTGATGCGAAAGTCATCCGGGGAGACCATGAGCTGTATTCCAATTTATCTCATACTGTGACTGAAATTATCCAGGAAAGAGTTCCGGTAATGGAAAAGGCGAGTATTGATGAATTTTATCTGGATCTTTCAGGTATGGATAAATTTTTCGGTTGCTATCAGTGGACCCAGGAAATTGCGGCAGCTGTTACCAAAGAAACAGGACTTCCTATAAGCTTTGCTTTATCTGCTAATAAAACTGTTTCAAAGATAGGAACGGGAGAAGCGAAACCGGTGGGCCGACTGGAAATTAAAGATTTGGAGATCAAACCTTTTTTAAATCCATTATCCATTAAAAAGATTCCGATGGTGGGAGATAAAACTTTTCAGTTATTATCAAGAATTGGAATCCGTACCATTCATACTTTATCTGAAATGCCCATGTTGGTATTGCAACAGATGATCGGCGTGAACGGAAAAGAGCTTTGGAAAAAAGCCAATGGAATTGATGAAAATCCTGTAGTTCCTTATTCGGAAAGAAAATCCATTTCTACAGAGAGAACTTTTACCAATGATACTACGGATGTCTTAGAACTGAAAAGACTGATATCGGGAATGGCGGAACAGTTAGCGTATCAGCTCAGAAAGGAAAAATGGCTGACATCCACAGTGGTTGTAAAAATACGGTATGCCAATTTTGATACGGAAACCAAACAATGCAAAGTTTCTTACACTTCTGCAGATCATACCCTGTCAAGAGTGGCTCTGGAATTATTCAATAAAGTATATACCAGAAGAATGAGACTTCGTCTGGTAGGGCTGCGCTTTACCGGCCTCGTACATGGGAATCACCAGATGAATCTGTTTGAAGATACTGAGGAGCAGATGAATTTATATCAGACCATGGATTATCTGAAAAACCGCTACGGTATGGGAGCAGTTGGGAGAGCTTCAGGTTTTGATTTTGAAAAATAATTTTAAATTTTTAATAATGTTTTTGAATTGTCATTCTTTTCACAGCCTCCGATATGGGACCCTATCCATAGAGGAATTGGTGAAGCAGGCTTATGCATCAGGGAGTACAGAAATGGTACTGACGGATATCAATACCGTTACCGGTATTTATGATTTTAAGAAAGAATGCGAACGGGTGGGTATTAAACCTATTGTGGGCGTTGAGGTCCGCAAGGAAGGCAAACTTCTTTATATTGCTGTTGCAAAAGAGTTTTCAGGAATAAGAGAAGTCAATACCATTATTACTCAGCATAACTGTGACGATAAGGAACTTTCAGAGACAGCGCCGGAATTTGAAAATATCTTTGTGGTTTATCCTATGAGTAATATCCCGGAAGTCTTAAAGGAAAATGAACGGGTTGGGGTGAGAATAGAAGAACTGAATTTTTTGATAAGACCTGAGTACCGGAAACTGATTTCCAGAATGGTAGTTCTGCATCCTGTTACATTCAGAACCGGTGAGGAGTATAAACTGCATAAAATTCTCAGGGCCATTGATCATAATACCTTATTGTCAAAGCTCACTAAACGGGATATATGCAGGGAATCAGAATATTTTATGACTGAAAAGGAGATTGCAAAGGCATTTGAAAGATATCCGGAGATTGTTACAAGAACAAAAGCAATGCTGGCACAATGCAGCTTTGAATTTGATTTTAAAAAGGTAAAGAATAAACAATTTTATACAAAATCAAAAGCAGATGATGTAAAATTACTTCGCAGGCTGGCATATTCAGGACTGGAAAAAAGATACGGAACTCATCATGAAATGGCCAGATTAAGAGTGGAAAAAGAACTGAAAGTGATCGATGAACTTAATTTCTGTTCTTATTTTTTAATAACCTGGGATATTATCCGTTACAGCAACAGCTTGGGGCTTATGCATGTGGGAAGGGGAAGTGGTGCTAATTCTATTGTAAGCTATTGTCTGGGAATAACCGACATCTGTCCTTTGGAATTGGACCTGTATTTTGAACGTTTCTTAAATCTTAACCGGAAGTCTCCGCCTGATTTTGATATCGACTGGAGCTGGCAGAACAGGGATACGATATTGGAGTATGTTTTTGACCGGTATGGAAAGGATCATGTAGCCTTTTGCGGAACCAATGTGGAGTTTAAATACCGGTCTATTTTCAGAGAAGTGGGAAAAGTGTTTGGACTTCCTAAAGAAGAATTGGATGATCTGGCGACAAAGCCTATGGAAGACCATGAAAGGAACAAGGTAGTGCGGATGGTACAAAAGTATGGTAAGCTGCTGGAGAAATTTCCCAATCAGAGAAGCATGCATTCCTGTGGAATTCTGATTTCTGAAGAACCCATTACAAGTTATACGGCACTTGAAATGCCTCCCAAAGGTTTTCCGATTGTTCAGTTTGATATGAATGTGGCAGAAGATATCGGGTTGGAAAAATTTGATATTCTTTCCCAGAGAGGACTGGGTACCATCAATGATACGGTAGCTCTTATTAAGAAAACAAAAGGAATCGCTGTGGATATCCGCGATACATCACTGTCAAAAGATGAAGAAAAGACCAATGAATATCTGGCGATAGGAAGAACCATCGGCTGTTTTTATATAGAATCTCCCGCCATGCGCGGTCTTTTAAGAAGACTTAAGTGTGATAATTACAGAACACTGGTCGCCGCTTCCTCCATTATCCGCCCAGGAGTGGCTCAGAGCGGAATGATGCGGGAATATATTTTCAGGCATAACCATCCGGATCAGTTTGAATATTTTCATCCGGTATTTGAAGAGCATCTGAAAGAAACCTATGGCATTATGGTATATCAGGAAGATGTGATTAAGATTGCCCAGTACTTTGGAGGATTATCATTAGCGGACGGGGATATCTTACGAAGAGCCATGAGCGGAAAAGGAAGATCGATTAAAAAGCTTCAGCAGGTGAAGGATAATTTCTTTGCATCCTGTAAGGAGAAGGGCCATTCGGAACTGTTGACCGCTGAGGCATACAGACAGATTGAATCTTTTGCCGGGTATTCTTTCTGTAAAGCACACTCGGCATCCTACGCGGTGGAGAGTTATCAGAGTCTGTATTTAAAGGTATATTACCCATTGGAATTTATGGTGTCAGTGATTAATAACCAGGGAGGTTTTTATAGAACTGAAGTCTATATTCATGAAGCAAAAATGTCGGGCGGAAATATCCAGGTTCCCTGTATTAATAACAGTGAGTATCAGACAACACTGAAAGGGACGGATATCTATCTGGGATTAATGCTTTTGGAAGGGCTGGAAACAAGAATTGCCCACGGTATTGTCGAGGAAAGAAAAACCAACGGAGTATATACATCATTGGAGAATTTTATAAGACGTATTCCCATTGGTATTGAAACCATACAGATCCTGATTTTTATCGGCGCCTTCCGGTTTACTGGAAAACCTAAAAATGAACTGCTTGTTGAGGCGAGAGTTCTGCTTGTTAACTTTAAGCCTGAAAACAGAGGGCTAATGCTGATTGAAGAACCGGTTCAGGAATTTAAGCTTCCTGAATTAAAGCGGGAACATTTTGAGGATGCCTTTGATGAAATTGAACTCATTGGGTTTCCTGTTTCATACAGCCCTTTTGATCTGTTACAGACCCGGTACCGGGGTTCTGTTTTGGTGAAGGATTTATTGAAGTTTCATAAGCAGCAGGTTAAAATGCTGGCGTATCTGATTTCAAGAAAACATGTTCCTACCAAGAAAGGCACCATGTATTTTGGTACGTGGATCGATGTGAACGGAGATTATTTTGATACCGCTCATTTTCCGGACAGTCTAAAGAAATACGATTTTCAGGGCGGCGGATGTTATCTGCTCCTTGGAACCGTGGAAGTTGATTTTCATTTTCCTACCGTTACCATTCATAAAATGGCAAAGATGCCCATGATTCCTGATCCAAGGTATGCTTATGATAAAGAAAAACAATATGATATTCACAGGCAGATCAGGGAAGATGTAAGCATGACCTATAGAGAACCTTATCCGCAGGCCCATGAGATTGGATTGCCAAGACATAAGATACAGTAGCAATAGTAAAATTTTTGATAAGAAGAATTATGAATCAGTTAAGTTTATTCGATACAGAAGCTTTCTATGAATTTCCAAAGGATCTTTTGGAATACAGGGAGCATTTTCTAAGTAAAGAGCAAGCTGATCAGTTAAAAGATAAGCTGCTCAATACCGCGTCATGGGAACAGCGTACACAGAAAATGTATGATAAAATGATATTGACTCCACGGCTGACAGCATGGTATGGGGATTCAAAAGATTATGGTGCTCAAAAAAAAGAAAGGGCAAGAAATCCATGGACTCCTGAACTGTTCTTGCTCAAGGAAAGGATAGAAAAAGAGTTTAACTGTAAGTTTAATGGAGTTTTATTAAATCTCTACAGAGACCATAATGATTCTGTGGCCTGGCATAGAGATAAAGAAAGCCGGTATGGTAAACGGCCTGTGATTGCCTCTATCAGCCTTGGGCAAACCAGGAACCTTGATTTCAGGAAAAAAGACCACCATGCCAGTAAGTACAGTTTACCGCTTCCGCATGGTTCTCTGCTTATCATGAAAGGCGATTTGCAGGAAAACTGGGAGCATCGGATAGCTAAATCTATAATACCCATGAAAGAGCGGATTAATCTGACGTTCAGGTTAGTTCTTGATTCTTAGGTGTGTATAGATGTTTTTAAGGTAATAACCTGTTTTTCATGGTTTACTGTTATTGAAAGTATTTTGAAAATACGTATCTGAAAAACAGGTTATTCTTTTTTATGGCTCAAGCCCAGGGCCGCCACATGAATTATACGGAACGCATGTTAATTTATCATTTATAAAACATAGTCTGGTACAATCTGCTCCGCCAACAATTGTTTTTAATTCTGCTTTGTTAAGCTTTTTTAAATTTTTCATATTAATATATTTTATGTTCACAACAAATCTCAAGAATAATTATTATATAATAGTTTAAATTAACGAATTTTAACGTTCAAACCTTGTTTGTTACTTTGCATTCCAAAATTGATGTTCTAAGAAATGATCGTTTTTTAACAATAATACTATATTCGTTGACCCCATACTTTTTCTCTATTCTATCAGATCTGGTAGTACAATAGTTGTTATAATTTATCAAAAAACTTCAACCGGCAGGGTTCCATTTTTCTAGGGATAAAATACGACATGTTTTGTCGTTTACGGAGTGTATTTTTGTAAAATAAAATGGTTGATAATGTGGATGCATATTATTGGGAATTCTAGCAATGCTAGGTTTGAAAAGTTAAATTAATAAAATAACAATACCTTTGAAGTCATTTAATTTTGAGTTTGAAAAACATGCAGGGAAATGAGTTGGCATATCAGGTTTATTCTCCGGGATCGGTACTTGGCCTTTTTAGTAATGCATTAAAACTTAATGCAACGGTTAATCTTATTTATCTTAAGGGAAGATACTCTTTTGGTGGTGGGAAGGCCTATGGAAATTATTACTATGATAATTTATTTTCAGAATCTGATACAATTTCTATTGGGGTACGGGTTTCTGCGTTACTGAGAAGTAAGATTGAAAATAATGAGATCTATACCCTCAGAGGATATATTGAGAAAAGTATTAAGAACTCTTCTGTGGAACTTCGCTTTGTAGTCGATGAGATTATTCAGCAGGAAGAACGCGCAATTTCGGAGGAAGAATTACAGAGATATGAGCTTATCCAGAAGAAGCTTGGGAAGGGTTCTAAGGACCTGGAAACTGTGATCAGAGAAAAGATTCTGAAAGATGAACCGATCCGAATTGCTAACATTTATGGAAATAATGCGATTGTACAAAGAGACTTTGCAGAAGGATTGGATGTTTCCCAGAAGTATTTCCAGGTCTCGGAATATACCTGCAGTATTACTTCATCGACCTCTATTGTTTCCAAACTTGAAGAAGTTTCAGCATTAGGCTACGATATCATAGCATTGGTAAGAGGTGGGGGAGACAAACAAAGTATGGAAACTTTTAATGATTTACAGCTTTCAGAATTGTTTATTACAATAGAAGCAGTGACAGTCACAGCAATAGGGCATACGGTAGATGAAACTTTGCTCGATAAGCTGGCAGATAAAAGATTTCATCTTCCTCATGATTATGGAGCAGGGCTTCGCTCCATCGTTGAAAAGTTGTCTCATGAAAAATCAAATTCCCGGGCATTACTGATTGATGAAGTTAAAAAGGATGTAGGCAAACAGTTTGCAGAGCAAGTGTTAACACTAGAAAAGCAGCTTAAAACGAAAAATGACGAATTTACCGAAGCACAGAAAAACTTTAAGGAGCAGGCTGAAAATCAGGTAAAGATTTTTACGGAGCAGCTTAAGGTTCGTAATGAAGAGGTAGAGAAGTTAAAGAAGGATCTTACTGAAAAACATGGCCAGCAGGTAAAAACTTTAACAGATCAGCTTTCAAAAAGAACTGAAGAGTTCCAGAAATTTCAGGAGTCTTCTGCTAAACAGCTTCAGGAAACACAAAAGAGTTTTTCAGAACAGCAGAAACTAAGACAGCAGGAAATGGAAAGCTATAAAAAGGAACTCAATGTTTTACATGAGAAAAACTTACAGTCAGTTATTAATGAGAAGACAGCTTCTCTAAAGGCTGCAGTAGAATCTTTACAGCAGGAAAATGTAAGACTGAATACAGAGGTTAAAAATAGTAAAACAGATTATATAAAGATTGTAATCGCAGCTGTTATAGCTTTAGTAACAGGGTTTTTATTGGCAAAGTTATTTTAAAGCAGCATAAGATTATGGAAACTACTAAAATAACAGAAATTAATAATATTATAGATACTTATTTGAATTTTGAATCTCTTTCAACTATTGATGATGAGCAATATAAAAAGGTTGTAATTGAATTTTTTAAAGAGCTGGATCAATTAAAGAAGAAAGGAATACTCATAGATAATGAGCTTATACGTTTTATAAGTGAGAAGTATTCAGAGATATCAGAAAAATTTGAAGAAAATCCTATCTATGAAGAAAGGATTCAGAGGATACTTCCGGAAATAAGTGAGTATTGCCCACCTCCTTACTTCTGGGATACCCCATTACATGATTATATGAAAAATAAATGGGGATTAACTATTAATGCTTCTGGTCTACAACCATAATTCCAAGCGGAACTTTAACTCGATTTTTACATATATAAAAAACAAAATAGAATTCAATAGGATTTATTATGGCATTTCCCACTCGTTAAAGAATATTTTTATCCAAACGGCTTAATTTTTGCAATTTTTTTAACTGCCGGATATTAATCATATGATGGTAGTTAACAAACAAAAAAGAGAGGGAAAAGTAATCAGCCTTTCCTTAAAGTTCGGAGCATAGTTTTTAACCTCATATCTCATTTAACTGAATAGGGGAAAACTGTTTTTAAGGCTGTGCTGATAATCTCAAAAATATCAGCGCAAGTAACTGGCAAAAAATTGTAGAGTACTATTATTTTAAAAAAATACTGTTATGAACGTTAAACGCACATTTGGAACAATACTGACTGTTTTAGGAATCGCAGGTTTGATTTATACAGGATATGAATTGATTAATAAAAGCTCAGCCTATACGACTTTAGGAGTGATCGGAGTTCTTGGACTGATATTCTTTTTTTCGGGGATAGGTCTCGTCAAAAATACTAAAGACGAGGCATAAATACGTTATTTTAAAGAAGATTGAGAAGCAGTCTGAAAAATTAAAAAGCTACAGGTGCGGATATTGGAGCGTCTTTAGTAATTATTTGGGCAGCCAATAGATCGATATCTGATTTTTAGGAGTTGGGCATATGGTCATTGAAACATTTATTGAAGGGCTTTTTTGTATGTGAATGGCCCAAAATTTGTATGTAAAGTTACTGCCAATTTTTGCTAAGATATTCATTTGGAACCATAACAAAATATAGATAATATGATCATCGATGAAAATCTTTTGCTCGAAAATGGAGCCGTTTACGAGGATTATCCCGCAAAGGAAATTATTTATGAAATGGGAAGTGTTCCCCATTATTATTTCCAGATTGTTAAGGGTACAGTAGAACTGAATAATTATCACGAGGATGGAAAAGAATTTACCCTGAATATCCTCTCAGAAGGTCAGAGTTTTGGAGAATCTTTACTTTTTGCCAATAAGAATTATCCGATGAATGCCATCGCTAAAACTGACTGCATAATTCTGAAATTACCAAAATCCAACTTTCTATATATGTTGAGTACCAATAGAGAATTGATGTTTACAATTTTCCGTCATCTGTCAGACCGTCTCTTCGATAAGTATGTGATGCTGTTCAACAATTCATCCACTGACCCGATGTCGAAAATAAAATCATTAATGGATTATTATAAGGATAGTTCCTTAAAACAAAATCCTTACTCTTATCCTGTTCCACTTACCAGGCAGCAAATTGCCAATTTGACAGGTTTACGGGTCGAAACAGTAATACGGACGATTAAAAAGATGGCACAAGAAAAGATCCTGAAGCTTGATGGAAGAACAATTTTCTATTAATGTATTTTTATAGTAACCCAGGTTAGGTGAATCCAAAGTATCTACCAGATCTTCAACGATCTATGATCATAATCATCATAATCCTGTGCATAGGTTTTTAAATGATTACAATCATTCGTTCCACCATATAATAAAAAGAATCAGGAAATAGTGTTAAATTTGATTCGAACAGATCTTTACTATTTGAAAAACTATAATTATGAATGAAGAACTAAAATTTAATCCAGTGGATCAATTTCCTACCCAGGTAGAAGGAGAGCAATTTTCGAGAACTGTTTTATTGTACGATAAAGATTTAGATAATTTTGATCTGGGCTATTATGACTTTGAGCTTCAGAAATGGCAGGGCATGGGAGGTTTTCAAATGGATGTAATTTGCTGGTCCTACATTCCTGTACCTAATGAATTACAAGTTTCGGGATTTGATTCTGTTTCTATTGATTAATTACGGAACCAGATTACTTTAGATACATGAAAGTAATTGGAACTAAAGTATAATGAACTCTTGGATAATAAAGAAATACTGTTGACATTACTGTTGTATTATTCCTTATTTTTACAGTAGACTTCTAATTAAGTTGATGTACATAGCAATTTTTAAATCATTATAATGATAAAGGAATTTTCATTTAAAAAATTTGGGAATTTAGAATTTAGCAAATCCTCCGTTCAAAATGATACCCTCAACAAAATAAACGAACATATCAAAGTCCTGTTCATTCCACAAAAAGCTATTATACAAGTGGATTTTCAGGAGATTGAAATGAAAACAGATACCTTATTATTTATTAATCCCTATGTCATCGTAAAGCCCTGTGAAACTATCGGCGGGCAACTGATGCATTTTAACAAGGATTTTTACTGTGTGGAAATTCATGATCATGAAGTTGCCTGTGATGGTATTCTGTATAACAATGTGTTTGAAATTCCATTCATCAATTTAAATGAAGAACAGTCTGCTGATATACAAAAGATCATCAGTGATATTCAGTCCGAATTGAAAAATGAAGATTCCGGTACAGAAGAAATGTTGAGGACATTGTTAAAACTGATCATTCTTAAATCTACACGCATCTGGAAGCAGCAACATCAGCTGGCAGACAATATACAGCAGGCCGATGTCCAATTTCTGCGGAAATTCAGCAAATTGGTAGAACAGCATTTCAAGACTCTCCATACTGTAGCTGATTATGCTGATTTGCTTTGTATTACGCCAAAAAATCTAAGTAAAAAAATAAGCCTGGTTAGTAAAGACACACCAAATGAAATTATAAAAAACCGTATTATACTTGAAAGTAAGCGTCTTTTAGTACATACTACAATGAGTGTCAAAGAGATTGCCTACACATTGAATTACGAAGACGACGCCTATTTTGTCCGCTTTTTCACCAAACACACGGGAATATCCCCAA
The DNA here is from genome assembly GCF_020733145.1 of Chryseobacterium sp. X308. NCBI lineage: Bacteria > Pseudomonadati > Bacteroidota > Flavobacteriia > Flavobacteriales > Weeksellaceae > Chryseobacterium > Chryseobacterium sp. X308. The sequence continues at coordinate 108,378 of NZ_JAJFZH010000007.1, read as the reverse complement.
CCAGTTTTAGAAAGCAGTTTTAACCAGATATTTCTCCAATATCCAGTACAAGCACAGCCCTGATCGGTTGTGCTTTTTTCATATTTACACCTTACTTGTCCCCAAAAACAGATTGTTCATAATACTACTGGTTCCTGTTGGGGCAAAAAGTGCAATTCAAAGCGAAAACCATCCATTGATACGCCTTCGGAATTACCCCAACTTTGCAATAACAAAAAGGAACAATAACAACAATTAAATAGTAAAGACATGAACAAGTTTACAGTAAAAGACGGAACAGAAATTTATTTCAAAGATTTAGGTGAAGGGCAACCGATATTTTTTCACCATGGATGGCCATTGTCATCCGACGACTGGGATGCACAGATGATGTTCTTTCTGGAAAAAGGATATAGAGTTGTTTCCCATGACAGAAGAGGGCACGGAAGATCGACTCAAACCTATAAGGGTAATGACATGGACACGTATGCAGCGGATGTTGCAGAATTGGTAGAGTACCTGAATTTAAAAGATGTGATCCACGTAGGTCATTCAACAGGTGGTGGCGAAGCAATAAGATATGCTGCCCAATATGGAAAAAACCGCGTATCTAAAGTGGTTTTAATAAGTGCAATTACACCTTATATGATTGCTGATGTCAATAATCCTGAAGGGGTGCCACTTGCTGTATTTGACGATATCCGCCATAATACACTTCATAACAGACAGCAATTCTATCAGGATCTTACAGTGCCTTTCTACGGTTACAACAGAGAAGATGCGGTTATTAAAAAAGGTATACAGGACAACTGGTGGAGACAGGGAATGATGGGTGGTATCAAGGCACAATATGACTGTATCAAAGTCTTTTCTGAGACCGATTTTACAAAGGACCTAAAAAGTCTGGAAATACCTGTTTTAGTACTCCATGGTGATGATGATCAGATTGTGCCTTATCAGACTACGGCAGTAAAGGCTGCAGAACTTCTTAAAAATAGCCAACTGATCATTTATCCGGGCTATTCTCACGGCATGCCTACCATCAATGCTGATGTAATCAACAAGGATATCCTATCATTTATAAAAGAATAGAAATCAAGAGAGACAAAAAGTACAATTCAAAGCGAAAGCCGTCCATTGGAAGGCCTGAGGAATAAGAGCAACTTTGTAGTGTCAAAATAACAACAATAATAAATATTTAAAGAAACATGAAAAATTTAATCTTAGCAGTCGTATTATTTACAACATTAATTTCAAACACAGTTTTATCACAAACAAAAAGAACACCAGCAGCCTTTGGAAGAGAAGAATATATTGAAGTAGAGAAAAATGTGAAACTTCATGTAACGGACCTTGGTGAGGGAGAGCCTATTGTTTTAATTCACGGATGGCCATTGAGTGATGCCATGTATGAATACCAGTATGCCGATTTTATCCAAAAAGGATATCGTGTGATTGGTATCACTTTAAGAGGATTCGGACTGTCTGACAAACCGGGAGGCAAATATAATTATGATGTATTTGCAGATGATATCAAGGTTGTTTTGGACAAATTGGATGTTAAAAATGCTACAATCGGCGGATTTTCAATGGGTGGTGCTACAGTGATCCACTATGTAGCCAAATACAATGCTGCCCACGTTTCAAAAATGGCTTTATTTGGGGCAGCAGCACCGATATGGACAAAAAGGGCAGACTTTAATTATGGCCTGTGGACTAAAGAAGATGTCAATGGTTTGATACACCTAAACAACACTAACCGTCCGGAATTATTCGCCACATTTGGTAAAATATTCCCAGCTAATGAGACCAGCGTTTCCCAAGGTCATGGTGCTTGGTTGGGAGGCATTCAGGCTCAGGCATCACCTTATGCAATGGCTGAGGGATTAAAAACTCTGAGGGATAGCGATTTGCGTAATGATTTGAAGAAAATAACAATTCCTACTTTGATCTTACACGGTAAGCTGGATAAAATCTGTTCTTATGATCTTGCGGAACAAATGAATATTTTGCTTAAAAACTCAACGTTAGTTCCTTTTGAAAAAAGCGGTCATGCCTTGTTCATCGAAGAGTTGGATAAATTTAATACCGAATTATTGAACTTCATCAAAAAATAGGATAAGTACAGGATGAGGTTAGTCTAAAAAGCTAACCTCTTTTTTTAATATCAAATGAACCAAAATGCACAGATTTATATTGCTTTTCTTAGCCCTGACATTGTTGTCATGCAGTACAAAAAAACAGATTGTAGCAGTAAAACATACGGATTTACCAAAAGCCATAGGTCCCTACAGCCATTCAACCAGCTATGAAAATTTAGTGTTTGTATCGGGCCAGATAGGAATAGATCCAAAAACAAACCGCTTAAAAGAAGGTTTTGAAGAACAAATAGTACAGATTTTTGAAAACTTAAAAACTATTCTCAAGGACAATCATTCCGATTTTGATCATATTGTCAAAACCACCATATTCATTACTGATATGAAACAGTTTGAAACAGTAAATAAGATATATAATCATTATTTCAAAAACCGCTTTCCGGCACGCAGTACAGTTGAGATAAAGTCATTACCAAGAAATGCAAGCATCGAAATAGAATGCATTGCCACTCAGAAAAACTAATTGTTTTGATAGATTTATGAGATTTATATTAAGATTATGTTTATAGTTATAAAATAACTAGTGAACCCCCGACAATAAGATGTTAATGGAAAAAAATAATATCGTCATATCAGAAGATAATTACTTGTTTAAAGGTGGGTTTTGATAAAATATCAGTTTCACTACTAATAGATTGCGGTCGAATTTTCTACAATGTGTATTTTTCAAATATAGTATACCTTGCTAAAAAAAGTTTATTTTTTTGTTGGTTGTGCATAGTTGATACGCTTGTGATTTTAATTATATAAATGTTTATATTTTTTTTGAATATTTATTATAGTTTAGAATTAATTTTATTTTAAATAGCTTTTTGTTAAATAAAATAATATAAATTAAGACATCTAAATTGTTATAAAGTTAAGACCTAAAAATGTATGCAAAAAAGATTACAATTACCCCTATTTAATAACTATAAATTTTTTTCAAATGATCTGGAAAAGATATATATCACTATTGATAAAAGGATTAAATATAGCTTTTTGAAATATTAATTCAATATTAGATATTGTTATGATTTATTTTAGAAAAGTACTTTGTTTAGGGATCATTTTTTCTTTTTTAGAATATAAGCCACAACTCTCAAAACATAAAATTGACAGTTTGCAGACAGATGTTTTTACTAAACTGTTGAGAAGTGGTGAATTAAAACAAATAATTTCGCAAGAAAAAATATGTCTTGAATTAGCTCGCAAACAGGATTATAAGAAAGGTAAGATAAGAGGGAACATTAATATTGCCTATGCTCTGACTTTACTCAAGAAAAACAAAATGAGTCTGGATTTTTTAGAGATTGCTAAAAAGGAACTTGAAAAAGAAGATGATGATAACCTTTTAGCATATCTGTATTTTGCTTACGGCATTAATTATAATTCACTAAATATGCACTCGCAGGCGATCAGAAGTTTTGATATCGCATTTGCCTATGCGCAAAAAATAGAAGATAAAAAGCTAAGAGAGAAAAGGTTATATGGTATCTACGATTGGAAACGAAATAGCTTTCAGGTCTTAGGGATGATGGATTCAGTATATAGTAATGAAAAAAAATGTATGCAGTCTCCCATGCCTATGTTGTTTATAACTATTGCTAACAGACATTTTCAAAAAAAGAATATTGATTCAGCTGAATTTTATATTAATAAAGCTAATGAATTATTGTTCAAAAAGGAAATTCCGATCGAAGGTAAGGCTAATGTGCTACGGGCTTTCGGGAAACTATACATCAGAAAAAAGCAGTATGCAAAGGCATTGAATTATTTATTTAATTCGTTAGAAATCACAACTAAAGCTAATCTAAGAAAAAGAAATCTGGAATCGTATGAATTAATTTCAGAAGCTTATAAAGGACTTAACGACAAGGAGAAAGAGAATGAATATGCACTAAAGCGCTCGCTGCTAAGTGACAGTTTAAGAGCAGAAGAACAAACCGTTACTAATACTGTAGTTGAAAAAATTCTTGACGAAGAATTGGAAAAAGAAAAAAACAATAAATTTTACCTGTATTATGTCATTATTAGTATTATAATTATGAGTGTGGTAGCAATTTATTTGATATCGATTGAGTTAAAAAAGCGCGACAAGCTAAAAGATATTTTAATCGGTCAAAAAATACAGGAATCTCAGGAACTCAAAAGAAAACTAACCAATGTTTATGATGAATTGATTCAACTGGCAAAAAATTCTGATCCTTCTTTTATGAATCGGTTTAAGGAACTGTATCCCGAATTTTGTAACCATCTTACCTCGAAGTATAGTCAACTCAACTCAAATGATTTAAGATTATGTGCATTTATCAAACTGAACTTTTCCAATAAGCAAATTGCTGAATATGACAATATATCGCTAAGAACTGTTGAATCCAAGAAATATAGATTAAGAAAGAAACTTGAGCTTTCAAAAGAAATAGATTTTAACAAATGGGTTTTAGAACATTGATATTATCTTTATGTAACAGATAATATTTGACATTACTTACTGTATTAAATGAGCTTTTACTAAGAATTTTCGTCAATTTTTCCGCCTTACTTTTGACTTTTCTTGTACAATGGAGAAGTTTGTACTTTCATTGCTTATCGCAAATATACAGTAATATTAAATTCATACTCTGTGAAAAAACATGCTACTTACAATGAATCATTAGTTGTATTGCTATGATAAATGGTCAGTAATAATCTCCTTGTAATCTTCCCCAAAATCTGGAACATTTAAAGATATAGTTTTTAAATTTGGAAGACTATGAAAAACAGTAAATTTTCAGAAGTTCAGATTATTAAGATTTTATCTGAACAAAATCAGGGGAAACCAGTAAATGAGATTTGCCGGGAACATGGCATCAGCCAACCAACATTTTACAAATGGAAAAGTAAATATGGCAGTTTGGATGTTCAGCAACTTTCCAAAATGAAGGAAATGGAGAAGGAACTTTCGCAGTACAAAAAAATTGTAGCAGAGCTTACGTTGGAAAATATTGTGATGAAAGATGTGATCGCAAAAAAGCTTTAACACCTTCCGAAAAGAGAGAACTGGTTGCTTATTCCGGTTCAGAACATGGAATAAGCGTGCGGAATGCGTGTAGACTTTTCATCATAAACAGTTCGGTATTTTATTACAAAAAGAAGACGGATAATGAGGACGATAAGATTAGGGAGGAGTTGGTTTTGCTTGCAGATCAGCATCAGACCTGGGGATTTTGGACAATGTATCACCGCTTGAGAAACCTGGGATTTGGGTGGAATCACAAGCGGGTTTACAGAATCTACAGATCGATGAAGCTGAATCTAAGAAGCAAACGAAAGAAACGGCTTCCTGCAAGGGTGAAGGAGCCTTTGCTTCGTCCTGTTTATCCCAATGTAACGTGGAGTATGGATTTTATGCATGACACTCTGGAGAATGGTAAATGTGTGAGAAGCCTGAATATTATCGATGATTTTAACAGGGAAATTTTGAATATTACAATTGATACCAGTTTACCATCTGCAAGAGTAGTTTCACAATTGGAACAGCTGATCGACTGGCGTGGAAAACCGGAAAAAATAAGAGTGGATAATGGTCCTGAGTTCATTGCAGAAAAATTAAAAGATTGGTGCGGCAAGAATGAAATTGTCCTTCATTATATTCAGCCCGGAAAACCAACGCAAAACTCTTTGGTAGAAAGATTCAACAGGACTTTTCGTACAGAATTCTTAGATGTTTACTTATTTGAGAACATCAATCAGATGAGAAATTATGTAGAAATCTGGATGTGGATGTACAATAATGAACGGCCACACAGTGCGCTGCAATACCTCACACCCAGAGAATTTTTATTGAAATATGGAAAAATCAAAAACAATAACTCAAGGGATTTTCCCACATTTCAACAAAATTTTAACAGCGACAACAATAAATTATTAACAAAAAACTCTACTTTTAAGTGTGCCTAAAGTGGGTGAGATTACATCCTTATTACATCAAACCTTATTATTAAGAAAAAAAATATTAATTGAGTTTATTTTCTTATACAATTTAAGGTGATAACTATATTTAATTTAATTGGTTTATAATCAGTTGTTTAATTGATGCAGTGCAAATGCAGTATAGATTTTTCTGAGCTGTTATAATACTTTTGACAAGACAATTAAACTTGTATTAAATAGTAATTTCATATTTAATGTAATGAAAAAAATCCCCTATACTATAAGAGCTTAATACGTAGTTAATCTGCTTTTTCGAATAATTATCTCACACCGTTTTATATAAATAGATTAAGCTTGACACTGATTTATCTTTTTACATTATCATTTTCAATAACTTTAAAACAACATATATGAAAAAAACAGTATTTTTTGTAAGTGTATTAATATCGGTGACTGTAAATGCACAAGTTGGTATTAATGAAGTAAATCCCTCTGCTATGCTGGATATTAGGTCAAAGGGAAATACAAATACAACTAAAGCACTTGAAGTAAGTAATTCAAATGGAACAGAACTTCTAACAATTCTTGATAATGGTAATGTAGGTGTTAATGTTGTAAACCCAAGTGCAAAATTGCATACCAATGGTAGTGTGAGGTATGAAAACCTACCTATTGTCTCTGGTAGTTTATCACCTCTTGCTATCAAAGATGATGGAACGGTAGGAATTTATGTTCCGGAACCTACCAAATATCTTTATATGGCAATGGCATCAACAGTTACAACTTCTGCATTCCCACTTTCTGATACAGGGGTTTATACCAATATTCCCCTTGCGTCTGCACAAGCTATTACCAATACTATTAATGCAGGATTCGGGACTGATGCTTCGGCTTCCTTGAATGTTAATAGTGCGGTAGTTTCAGCTTCAAATGTTAACTACATCACTTTTCCGGAGCCTGGAGTTTATAAAATTAATTTAAATTACTATACCAGTTGCACTGGAAGTCCCACAGATTCATCTAATAATATGTTGGGAATAGGTACAGTATTGTTTAAAGCTGCTGCTAATAACAGCTACAACAGGTTGGCAGTGGTGCGTTATAATGGTTTGTCTAGAAGAAATGATACTGGTGCGGTAATTGCGGGGCCTTACAATTTTCCCCTTCCTCACACCGTTTTTTTAGTATTTGAAACTACAGCTGCCAATGAAAAAATTGCTCTTTTCGTAAATTATGGTTTTGGTGATACCTTTCCCTCAAATGTGTGCTCCTTTGCGACACCTCCCGGTCTATCCAATAAAATAACAATGAATATTTCCAAATTATAATTCACAAATTATGAGAAAGATATTTTTAATAATTTTCACTTCAGTGTGCACTGAAGTGTGGGGACAGGTTGGTATTAATACCAATAATCCCTCAGCAACATTAGATATTGTTTCAAATGGAAATGTTTTGAGTGTTAAAGCCTTGGAAGTTAACAATTCAGATGGATCAGAATTATTGAAACTCCAAAGTAATGGAAATATAGGAATTAATACAGGAACATCTTTACCAACTGATTTACTGCATGTAAAGACTGATGTGAAACATGAAAATCTCCCGGTTTTGTCTTCTCCTTACAGCCCGTTAGCTGTTGATGCGACTGGTGCAGCCAAGATTAAGCCTGCAACAATCCAGTATTTTTATTTTAAACGAAGCACGTCATTCGGGAGCTTTTCGCTTTTTGACACAAATATATATACCAATATACCGTTCCCTGCAGGGGGAGATGTTCTAGGTAATACGACTGGTTTTGGATTCGGAACCGATGCTTCAGGAACGGTAAACTCACAGTCTGTAAGTAATATAAGTTATCTGACGATTCCTGAGCCTGGTGTCTATCTTTTTGAAATGTATCAGACAGCGCTTTGTACCGGGCTTCCAACAACTTCATCCAATACAGGGCAAATTGCAATAAATACGATATTCACTACAGCTAATAGCGGAAGCTCCGCCTATACTACAAATACAATTTTCAGAGATTATGCGATTGCCCGAAGAAGCGCGACAGGAGGAATTCATAGTAGCAGTTATGGTTATGCTAATCCACAGAAACTTATTGTTGCCTATCAGAGTACTACAGTCAATGAAAAAGTGGCGCTGTTTGTTAATTATGCCGGAGGAGACAGCTATAATACCCCAACATGTCAAATGAATAGACCGAACGGAAGTGATAATTATGGTTACTTAATAGTCACTAAGCTTTAAGTATCTTGAAGTAACACTATAAGATTCTAAAAACAACAATAAAGAAAAAAATGTTCCTAGAAACTCCTGCTATTTTATTCTATCCAGAGAATAAAATCAGGAGTTGTTTATATGGGTTTGAAAGACATAAAGGGTTATATTATATCTTACCATTAAGTATCGTTTCTCCATACATTTACTCTATTTTTGTTAGGTAAATAGAAATTGAAAGTCCTGTTGTATCTGAAGTTATGTAAAATCAGCATGTCGGTTTTATTGATTAGTTTTGCAAATCTTAATAAACAGTTTTTTCTCTTTCTTCATCCAAAGCTGATGCTGCTCTACACTTTTTTATTATTGGAGATGCTATCAGAATTAGTATTATCCGATAATCTGACTAAATTTGCAAAGGTATTTTACGATGATGTATTTATCAGAGTTTTTAAAGGTTTCAAGAAAAGATAAATTACTCCTTTTCGAGATACCGTTTGTTAGTATTAACATAGAGGGGGTATTCTTTCTTTGCTTGGACTGATCTTTTCACATCTATGCAATGGGTAGCAAATTTTCTTTCTGGGGTAGTTGATTCTAATAAATTCCCTGTCACCGGTTCAATGATCCAGCCTGCACCACCCCAATCGAAATCCTCACCCCATCCTGATCTATTAGAACTTAAACAATAGGTTCCCGATATAATTGCTGATGCTCTTCCAATAGTTAGCCATTGGTCAACAGAGGACTTTCCTGTCGCTCTGGGGCATAACAATACATCTACATCCTGCTTTCCATACTGACGGGCCTTTTCGGTAAACCACAGCTCAGTACACATCAGTACTCCTATTTTCAATTCATCAAGTTGAACTGCGTCGAAGGAAATATTATCTTCTTTGTCGAACCAGCTCTCTTCCCAAAAATGATCTTCTTCTGGAAAAAAAGCTTTGGTATGAATTCTCCGATGCCCTTTTCCTCTTTGAAATACAAATGCCGTATTATAAAATTTTGTACCAACTATTTCGGGAGCGGAATAAATAATATACTTTGCTTCAAGTTTTTCTACCTCTTTCATCCAAAACAAATGTTGTTCTACACTTTCTTGTTGTACTTTTATTGAAACCTCTTTCTGATTAACAAACCAGGAATAAAAAGGCATTTCAGGTAAGAGTAGTAAATCTGTCTTATTTTGAGCGAGATAAATTTGAAGTTCTCGCCAGTCTTCTAAAAATTCACTTCTATCATTGCTGAGTTCACATACCGTAACATTCATACTTAGCTATTTTTAATACTATATAATGGATTATTTAAACGACAGGACAAAGTTTTAAAACTTTGTCCTGTTTTATATTGTTGCAAAATCAATTATGCAGAAATTCCACCGTCAATTTTAAAGCTGCTGCCTGTAATATATCCTGCTTCATCACCTGCGAGGAAATTAACTAAGGATGCTACTTCCTCTGGAAGTGCAAAGCGCTTTAGCGGAATAGAATCCATAAGATACTGACGTATATTTTCATCAGCATTAATCAGCATATCTGTTTCCGTAGCTCCCGGTTCTACACTGTTCACTGTAATTTTTCTTGGTGCGAGATCCCATGCAAGGCCTCTGGTATAAGCAGAAACAGCGGCTTTTGTGGCTATGTAATCAGACATACCCGGACTGCCAATCCTGATTCCGCCAACGGAAGCAATGTTGATGATGCGTCCTCCGTCTGGCATATATTTCTGTGCTGTTCTAACGGCTTCGGCAACAGAACGAATATTTACATCGATCTGGTTATTGTATGCTTCTGCTCGTTCGCTTGCCGTTTCAATCGGACCGTTTACGGCTACAGCAGCATTATTCACCAATATATCAATCCTGCCAAATGCTGCTATAGCTTCTTCGATGGCACTTTCTACCGCACCTTGAATTGCTCCATTAGCTTTTATGGCTAATGCTTTTCCTCCGGCCTCAACAATATCAGATACAATTTGCTGTGCGCTGTTTTCTGAGTTTAAATAAGTGAAAGCCACCATTGCGCCTTCTTTTGCAAGACGTTCTACGATTGCTTTCCCCATTCCGCGAGTTCCTCCGGTAACGAAGGCTGCTTTTCCTTTTAATGTTGACATTTTATGTAATTTTTATTTTAAAGTTTGTTAATATTAGTTATAGATACCTGCTATAAGTAGCGTTGATCACATACAATTTCTAAGACTTCTACTGAAGATTTATCGTTACGGATTGACGATAATTTTACCTGCCGTGTGGTTTTTTTCGAGTTCCGTATGGGCCTGTGCTATTTCTTCAAGTTTAAATCGTTTTGAAACATGTGATTTTACTAAACCTTCTTTCATTAATCCTGCAATGGCCTTCATATCTTTTCCATTTGAAACGACAGCATTATAGTACGCATGCACATCTAATTCTTTAGCACGCTTTTCCCATTCGCTTCCATCAATGTGAGACCATAGGCTTAATAATGTACCTCCCTTTTTCACTATGCTAAGGGTTTTTTGGATATGCTCATCCCGTAAGCCTTCAATAACATAGTCTACCGGTTCGATTACTTCTAAGAAATCAGTCTTTTGATAATCGACAAATTCATCTGCTCCAAGGCTTATTACCAAATCCTTTTTTGATCCGGAAGCTACAGCAATAACATAAGCTCCAAAATATTTGGCAAATTGCACGGCAAAATGCCCCACACCGCCACCGGCTGCGGTTATAAGCACACGGTCGCCCATTTTTATAGGATTTTTGATGAGCGGTTGCCAGGTAGTTAATGCTGCCATGCCTGCAGCAGCTGCTTCATCATGGGAAATATTAGCAGGTTTTATTGTAATGTCAACTATATTGGCAATTACATATTCTGCATAAGCTTTAGCGTGTCCGGCTGTAGTAAAGGTTGGAAAATTGAGTAGACCGAACACCTCGTCACCAATAGTAAAGGTGCTGACATTATTTCCGACAGCTTCAATTACACCAGAAACATCCCAGCCCAATATTTTGGGTGTTTCATTGTTAAATATGTAGTCTAATGCAGGGTTTTGCCGTGCATAGATATCTGTAGGATTAATGCTTATTGCATGAACTCTGATGAGCACTTCATTATCGTTAGGTGTTGGAATGGGAAGCTCTGCCATTGATAATTGGTCAACATTTCCCTGCTTTTTTAATATGACTGCTTTCATTTTAGTAATTGTATAATGTTGTTGAGAATTTGAATAAATTTTTATAAAATTTTGATCCTTTATCTCATTTACTTATGCAAAGTTATAAGCAATTAGGTATAACTTTGTAACCGGTATCACGGCTGATACTTGAAATTGAAAATGGACGAAGCCTATTGGACAAAAGCAAAACTTATTTTGTTAAAATAATTAAACAATAAAGATTTTAAGAATATGAAAGAATGTGTAAAAACCAAAATTGACGCTCAGGATATAAAGGCATTGCAGGACACAATTTATGTAATCGGGGGGAAGTGGAAACTACCTATTATCTATTCTATCTGTAATGGGAATAAGCGTTTTAGTGACATTGAAAAAAGCATTCCGGGAATTACAAAACGGATGTTATCATTAAATTTAAAAGAACTCGAAGCCAATAAATTAATTACAAGAATCGTTGATGTAGATTTCCCTTCAATCATTGAATATGAATTCACAGAGTATGCAAAGGAATATGGCACTCTAATTACTGATATGATCGAGTGGGGAAAGAAGCATAAAAGACTAATAACCGATAAAGTTTAGATAGTAAACAATGATTTACCAAAATACTAAAGAGAAGTAAAATTTGAAATCCAAAGAAGGTCAGTATTGAGGAAAGAATGGCAAGATTTTGATACAGATCGTTGGGTTTGATGTCGAGTAGAGATGATATTTAGCAATTCGCTTGTATGTTGAGAGGTTGGATTATAATCGATCACAAACAATGTTCCGGATAAATCATTAGCATCTAATGCTAAACTCAAAACTCTTGGAATCTTGGATAATAACCAGACTTCCTCAGTCTAATTTGCAGGATAAAAATGAACTTGTTTCAAGTTTAATATCCTTTAAATTATGACAACTATATATTTTAGTATACCAAATCAAAACAACAACAACGTTACCAATATCCCAATAATAACTCTGAGCTTTTTACAGTATTTTTTGAACTTTTAATGAAATAAGTGCTTCAAATCATGATCTAATTTTGTCTATCAAAACTTAATTAAATACTAAAAATTTAAAATGAAAAAGACATTAATTATCATCACGCATCCCGATATGGATAACTCTGTCATCAACAAAAGATGGCTTACAGAATTAGAAAAATATCCTGAAAAATTCCAAATACATCAATTACATAAAGTTTATCCTGATCAAAAATTTGATATTGCAGCAGAACAAAAACTAATTGAAGAGCACGATCATATCATTTTCCAATTCCCATACTATTGGTATTGTGCTCCAGCATTATTAAAAAAGTGGTTGGACGAAGTTCTTACACACGGTTGGGCATATGGGAGTTCAAGCGGATTTAAGTTTAGAGGAAAGAAAGTCGCTTTGGCTATTTCATTAGGTTTGAAAGAAGAACATTTACAACGCGGCACGCCTTTGAAATTTAATCTTGATGATCTCACTCATCCTTATGAAGCAATGTTTGATTGGATAAAAGCCGACTATCAACCCTATTTTGCATACTACGGAATGACATTCGAGCCATCGGAAGAATGGGTGGAAAGAAGCGTACCTTTATATCTGGATTTTTTGAATCGCTTTAATCCTGAAAAAGAAGAGACAGTGTTGCTTAATTTGCAATAATAAATTAAATGTACTAGCAACCGGAATTAGCAAGAAGAGATGTATTATTATACCTCTCTTTTTTAATTTATAAAAGTATTTTCAACAAAATTTATCCATTACAAAGTGAAAATTATCCATTTTTTATCAGATTCAGATTCATCAATTTTACAGATCACAGAACGAAGATTATTGAGCAAATGAACGATCTCAATTGCAGTAAAATTATCAAAGAAAATTCCAAGGTTTTATCTTGGAATGATGATATCCAAGTGATGTATTATCAGACTTCTAAGGAAATTATCAGAGCTAATATGTGCGTTCACATGAATATGATTAGCATTGTTCTGCAAGGTACAAAGGAGATTTTGGGATGTGGAATGAAGAGGGTTGTTCCGGCAGGTTCCGGTTTTTTTATGAAAAAAGGTTCTTATCTGGTTTCTGACAAAATCGAAGATGAAGAAAAAGATTACGAATCAATAATTATCTTTTTCTCTGATACTTGGCTCCAATCCCAAATAGATACAATATTCGATTGTAAAAATACTTCGGACACACAAGGCGAAGACTGTCTTAACGGAGATATTGCGTTGCTTGAGGAGGATAAATTAATGAATTCGGTGATTGATCAGCTTAAATCTTATTTCGAGTTAAGTCAGGATAAAGAGCGTTTACAGATTTTATTGCCATTTAAAATCAGAGAGTTATTTCAGATCTTGATTTCTGCCCCAAATGGTTATCATTTTGAAAAACGATTACGCAGTCTTGATAATCATCATAATCCCGATTTGGTCGTATTAATGCAGAATAACTACAAAGAGAATATTTCTCTTGAGCAATATGCTTTTCTTGCCAATTGTAGCTTGTCAACATTTAAAAGAAAATTTATGCAGACCTTTAAAACAAATCCCGGAAAATGGATTATGCAGCGTAGATTGGAAGAGTCGTACGAATTATTAAAAAAATCAGAAAAGAACGTTACGGAAATAGCATATGAAGTCGGCTTTGAAACTCCCGCTCATTTTATAGCATCATTTAAACAGAAATATAGAAACACACCGAAACAGTTGCAAAAGCAACTTTAGCACAAAATCATTCTAAACTTTTCACGATAGTTTTTGAACTTTTTAAGAAATCAATTCATTCAAAACAAGCTGAACTTTGTCTTATAAATTTAAAACAATTAAAATTTAAAACAATGAAATTGTATTATTTTACAGACCCAATGTGTTCCTGGTGTTACGGTTTTAGTCCGGTGATGAAAAAACTGAAAGAAAGCTATCCGGATATTGATTTACAGATTATTTCAGGAGGTTTTGCACCGGGAAGCACACAGAAAGTGACAAAAGAGTATAAAGATTTCCTAGCATATCACTGGAGAAGCGTAAGTCTTCGCAGTGGTCAGTATTTCGACCATTCGATGAAGTTTGTTTCTGATAGTTTTCATTATGATACAGAGCCTTCGAGCAGGGCCTTAGTAGTAGTCCAAAGGTTTTTACCGGAGAAAGATTTCGAATTTTTAAGCCTGATGCAAAAATCGTTTTATGTGGAAGGAAAAGATATTACCAATGATGGGGTTTTGGCAGAATTAGCAGAAGAACTTGGAATTGAAAAAAAAACTTTTTTAGAAGGATTTCATTCGGAAGAGATAAAATTGAAAACTGCTCAAGGATTTCAATTTAGCAGGCAATTAGGCGTAAAGGGATTTCCAACTTTACTGACTTTGGAAAACGGAACTGTGAAAGTTTTGACTCATGGTTTTCAGTCTTTTGAAAGTTTAAAAGAAATTATTGAGGAAAGGTTGACAACAATGTTTATCCCGGAATCTTTTAGCGGGCAATCTTGTTCGGATATTTCCTGTGAATGTTGAGAAGATGAGTCGGCTAATATCTATTAACAGTGGATTTAGCCGACTTTTTTAATCTGTTAAAACTGCAATTATGAAAAAGCAAAATTTTTCTTCACTGATTGAAAAGATTCAGAAAAATCTCCATAAAACACTTCCAGGAGAAAAAGCACATCAAATAATGGAAGCTCTTTCTGCAAGTTATCTGACTTTAAGACCAACACGAAAAACGCGGAAAAGCGCGGTTTTGATGCTTTTATATCCAATCGATAATGAAATTTATTTCCCTTTGATTTTAAGGAATTCTTACGATGGTTTTCATTCCAATGAGGTTGGTTTTCCAGGAGGAAGATTTGAGTTGACTGATGAAAATCTTATCCAAACTGCACTTCGTGAAGCAAAGGAAGAAATCGGAGTAAATTCTGATGAGGTCAAAATTTTAGGAATATTAACCGAAATATTTATCGGCCCAAGTGATTTCAATGTCTTACCTGTAGTTGGTTATGTTCCATATCGGCCAAATTTTAAACCTGATTCTCGGGAAGTACAACAAATTTTCGAATTAAAGTTGGAGTACTTTTCAGCCCCCAATATTATCGGTTGCAGTGAAATCAGTATTCCCGGAGATTTGGTGACAACGCCTTATTATGAAGTTGATAACCATAAGGTTTGGGGTGCAACAGCTAAAATAATTGTTGAACTTTTGACCGTACTGAAACTTTAGTATTTACTTCTGTTTTGCAAGATAGTCTGTAAACTGTTCATTCAATAACTCACATTCGTGCTGCAATATTCCCGATTCAATTTCAGGCCTATTTCCCCATTTGGGAACCGTTTCCGTTTCAAGAATTTTAAATTCAGAAGATTGTCCGCCAACAAAAGGAACAGAAACTCCAAAGACCAATTTCGCAATTTTATGATGTCTGATAAGATAGGAACACATTATGCAAGGCTCGTGAGTTGAAAACATAACAGATTCCTCCAAAACATCTCTGTAACCATTTACTAAAGCATCTTTTACCGCTAAAATTTCTGCGTGTTGCGTAATATCTCCGCTTGATTTTCCAGATTCAATTCCTCTGCCTATAATTTTGTTTTCAAAAACCAAAAGAGATCCGACTGGCGGATTTCCTTTTTCCAAAGCTTGTTTTGCAAGTTCGATGCATTCAAGCATGTATTGATTGTAATTATTCATTTTTATTTTAATTAGATTCTGCTCCTCTGTTGAAACCGATAGTATTTCTATAAATCTGTGGTGAAACATCTGTTTTATTCTTAAAAAGCCGACTAAAATAATATTCGTCCTCATAGCCCAATTCGTAGGCAATTTCTTTAATTGTTTTGTCTGTAAGATACAATTCTCTTTTAGCCTCGATAATAATTCGTTCCGTAATTAAATCAGAAAGGGTTTTATTGAAATGATTCTTTGTAATTCTTGCCAGTGAAGCCGGAGTTTGATTCAATAAATCCGCATAATCACTGGCTGAATGTTTAGTTCTGAAATTATCTTCAATCGCATTTTTAAGATTTTGAATGATAAACTGCTGCTTAATATTTACCGTTTCAGAATTTTGAATCGTTTGCTGTTCCAGTTTAATTCTTGTCGCCGTAACCAGCAAAATTTTTAAATAAGAAATCAAAACTTCATCCTTTCTGAAAGCATCGTTTTTAAGTTCATTAGCAATTCCGTTAATCAAATTTAAAATGGAACTCTTACTAAATTCGTTTAAACTAATAAACGGCTGTTGATAAACATTATTGAATAAAATTCCATTCGCTGCAATTTCCTTATGATGCCTGTAAATACAGAAAAAATCGTGGTGAAACTGTATCGAAATTCCCATAATCGGCTTCGCAGACTGTAGCATAAAAGGCTGATACGGATAAAATGCAAACAGCGTATTTTCCTTGAAAGAATAATCGCAAAGGTCAACCGTCGCAACGCCTTCTCCCGAAGTAATCAGAATTAAAGTAAAATAATTATTCCGCTGAATATGGTCAAAATAGCTGTTGTTATCAAACTCAAAAAGTTTGAAAGCCAGATTTCCGTTTTGCTCGTTCACGAGAGTATAGACAGATTGTGATAGCATTGTTTCTGCAATTTAATTATTATTTTTAAATCAAAACTGCCCTTTAAAAATTTCAAAGAGCAGTTTTAAGACAAGATTAGAAAATCAAAATATCGTAACCCTCATTTCTCAGGTTAAGGAAACTTGGCAAACCAGGTGTTCCAGGAACCTCGTTTTCGTTCAATAACTCGTACCCGGAAATTTCCGTCCCAAATACTGCTACACAACCTTTCGAAAGACCATGAACATAATCTTTCACTTCATTGTAAAGCCCGTGAACAGGATGGTCTGCTTTTTCCAATTGTTCCGGCCATCTGATTCCTGTTCCCTGAAAAATAATTTTCACATCTTCACCCGCGTGCTTGAATTCGTAAGCCGAAGCCAAAGCGTTGAACACTCTTCCTAAAGCTTCTTCCGATCCAGACTTTGGGTCAGAAAGAATAATAATTGCTGTCTTTTTCATTGTATAAAAATTTAATTTACACTGCAAAGATGTGGGAATAAAGTACGCTAAAGAATGGATCATTTCTACTTTGTAATGGAGATTTTTTTTAGTTGGTCCTTTAATATTCATAGAAAAGCGAACTTTAGTTAAAAAGTTCGCTCAAAGTAAAATTCAAATTTATTATGATCCGGGTTTTACAAAAGTTTGCCAGCCTCGCATCGTTTCAATAAAACGTTCACTCAGTCCGCCTTCACGAAGAAAATCGGCTGTTACAGGCAACTGTGGACTGTCATACAACGGATTCACTTTTACCTGAAGCGGAAAATCCCTCTGAAGGATTCCAGCTCTGGCAATCAGCACAAAATCACAACCTTCATCCAGTAATTCTCCGGCCCGCTGTGCGCTCATAATTTTTCCGGCTGCACCCAGGCGAACGCCTTTTCTTGGAAGCTCTGTAAAAACACTCAACATCGTTTTGCCTTTAAAACTTCCTTCCCTTACAAGCTGAGCCGAATCCCAAAGTGCCAAATCCAGATAATCAATCAATTCTTTATCAAAAATTTCGGTGGTAATTTCACGTAATTCTTCCAAACGAAGTCCGTATCGTTCAATCGACAAGCGCCATCCAATCTGAAAATCATTTCCACAAGCTTTGCGAATTCCTTCAATCACTTCAATGGTGAATCGTGCCCGGTTTTCTATACTTCCTCCATATTTATCGGTTCGGTCATTCAGGTTTGGTGAGAGAAATTCAGACAAAATCCAACCAAAAGCACCGTGAACAGAAACGCCATCAAAACCAGATAATTGCGCCCTTTTTGCCGCTTCAATAAAACTGTCACGAATTCTTTCCACGTCTTCGGTTGAGATTGCTTTAATATCTTTCAATGTTTTGCTTGATGCAGGAGCCGGAATTCCTCCAAACTCTGGTTTGGCTCGGTGTCCAGCGTGATGAAGCTGTACAGCCGATAAAGCTCCCCCTCCACGAATAGCTGTTGCCATTTTCGTTAATCCAGGTAAATGTTTATCACTGTGAATTCCCAACTGCCGTTCAAATGCAATGGCTCCGGCTTCTACTGTAGATGCGCTGGTTTGGATTAATCCGTAGCCGCCCTTTGCCAATTGTTCCATCCATATTTGGTCGTATTTGGAGGCTGTACCATCAAAATCACTTTGCTGACTGGTCAGGGGAGCCAACATAAAACGGTTTCTCATCGGCGAACCGTGCAGAAAAGTGAGGGGTTTAAATAAATCAGAAACAGACATTTTGTATAAATTTTATGGTTTTATTTATCAATTTTATCTGTTACAAAGTTGGATCTTTACAAGGTCTTTAAAAATGGATTATTTTTACGTTGTAATGGATGTTTCTATAAGATTGGTTTATTAACACACTAGTTATACTTTAAATTAAATTCTTTTAATAATAATATCTACAGATCGAATCTAAAGGATGCAAATTTTACTAAATTATCTAATGAAAATAGTTGTGTTTATAAAGAGTATGTAAACTATTTTATATTTTTGTCAGCAGATATTTTGGAAGCCTGTTTCATTTGTACTGGATTTTCCTGTTTGGCAATGTAACTTTCTTCTATCTA
This sequence comes from Chryseobacterium sp. X308, assembly GCF_020733145.1. Classification (NCBI taxonomy): domain Bacteria; kingdom Pseudomonadati; phylum Bacteroidota; class Flavobacteriia; order Flavobacteriales; family Weeksellaceae; genus Chryseobacterium; species Chryseobacterium sp. X308. The sequence goes on along the minus strand of NZ_JAJFZH010000007.1, from coordinate 89,389 downwards.
AATAAAAGACATTAACATCTTTATATCTTATTAAATGAATATTATGAAAAACAAATTCACAAGACTTACAGAACAGCAGTTGGCCAACAAATGCAATTTCATTGAAAACTATTTGGCATCTCAAAATGCCGCAAGTGGAGCAATATTTGACTCGAACGCGAATGTTTCCACCAAAAATATTGCAACCATGGAAGCAGAATTGAACAAAGATATCAACATCCAGATCAATCGCAATCTTATTGGTAATAAGATAGAAGAACTCTTTGGAGCAAGCCTTGCCAAAGAATATATAAGACAGTTGGAAGAACATGAAATCTATGCTCATGATGAAACAAGTCTAAAACCATACTGTGTAAGTGTATCCATGTATCCGTTGCTTTTGGACGGATTGACAAAGCTTGGTGGCGAGTCTAAAGCCCCCAAACATTTGGGCAGTTTCTGTGGCTCCTTTGTGAATTTTCTTTTTTCAGTATCTTCACAATTCGCAGGTGCTGTGGCGACCGTGGAATTTCTGCTGTATTTCGATCACTTTGCAAGAAAAGATTTTGGTGAAAATTATATTCAAACACATGCCGAAATGATTGAAAATGAGCTTCAACACGTTGTATACGCTATCAATCAGCCGGCTGCAGCCCGCGGTTACCAGTCCGTTTTCTGGAATATTTCCTTGTACGACAGACCTTACTTCGATTCAATGTTCGGAACATTCTTTTTTCCTGATGGAAGCAAGCCTGATTATTTCTTTTTGGACAGACTTCAGCAATTTTTCATGCAATGGTTCAATAAAGAACGTTGCAAAGCAGTACTCACATTCCCTGTAATTACGGCAGCAATGCTCACTAGGGACAAAAAAGTCTATGATGAGGCCTTTGCAGATTTCTGTTCAAAAGAGTTGAGCGAAGGAAATTCATTCTTCATTTATCAGTCCGAAAACGCTGATTCTCTGGCAAGTTGTTGCAGACTGAGAAACGAAATATCAGACAATACATTCAGCTATTCTTTGGGGGCAGGAGGAGTATCTACAGGAAGCATCAATGTAATCACCATCAATATGAATCGTCTTTATCAGAAAGAAATTCCGTTAGAGACAATGATTGATAATATTCATAAATATCAAGTGGCTTTCAGAAGTCTTATTCAGGATTATAAGAATGCGGGAATGCTTCCGGTATACGATGCGGGTTTCATTTCTCTTGACAAACAGTTCCTTACCATTGGGATCAACGGAATGGTGGAAGCTGCAGAATTTCTGGGCATTGAAATTTCAGATAATGAGCGCTACAAAAACTTCATCAATGAAAATCTTAAACTGATTTTTACGAAAAATAAAGAAGCCAAAGAAAAATATGGATATATGTTCAATACAGAATTTGTTCCTGCCGAAAACCTGGGTGTAAAAAATGCCAAATGGGATAAAGAAGACTGGCTGTACGTTCCGAGAGACTGCTACAATTCTTACTTCTATATTGTTGAAGATGAAAGCCAAAACCTAATCGATAAATTCTTCCTTCACGGAAACGAGTATATACAGTATCTTGACGGAGGCTCTGCTTATCATTGCAATCTTGAAGAATATCCTACCCAGGAAGGTTTTAAAAAACTATTGAATGTGGCTGCGTATACAGGATGTAATTATTTCTGCTTCAATATAAAAGTGACGGTTTGCAATAGTTGCGGTTATATCAACAAAAAAACGATGGATCACTGTACAGAATGTCAGTCTGATGATATTGATTACGCTACACGTGTGATCGGTTATCTGAAAAAAGTCACCAACTTCTCTAAAGATCGCCAGAAAGAAGAAAAAAGAAGATATTACGGGAATGCTGAAGTATGATAGCTATGATATTGTTCTGCAGGAAATTCCTGATGAGGTTTCACTATGTCTTACCATTACAGGCTGTCAATTAGCGTGTGAAGGTTGCCATTCAGAACATCTGTGGAATCCTGAAAACGGAACAGAGCTTACTCATGATATTTTTCGGAATTTAATCACGAAATATAAAAAAACGATTACCTGTGTTCTTTTTATGGGAGGGGAATGGGTAGATTCTGAACTCATTGCTCTGATTTCCATGACAAAAAGAGAAAAGCTAAAAGTCGGCCTTTATACCGGATTGAACGAAAAACAAATGAAAAGGAAACATCCGATTTTACTGGAAAATCTGGATTACTTAAAAACAGGGAAGTGGATCGCAGACTTGGGAGGACTTAACAGCATAAGCACCAATCAGGTATTGAAAGATCTCACCACGGGAAGGATTTTGAATGGCTATTTCCTTAACAATAAATAAATCGAAAAAGTACTGTTTTACAGTACTTTTTTATGGATCTAGATTGGATTTTAGATCTATGATGTAAATCATGTTTGTATTAAATATTTGATTTTCAGTTGAATATGGTGTGTATTCTTCAAAAATTATTTTGAATGAATTAAAATAAGATATTTTTGTCTTATTTTAATATCTGATTACTGTATCTTTGTTACAGAGATTAATTCTGCATGCAACTAAGTGAATGACCATTAAAAACTTATACAGATGTTCAGCATTTTCACAAAGATCAATAAAAAAGCATTTATTAATGCCATCATTGCCACATTAGTGGTCATTGCCGTTACGGTAATAGGATCGGTAAATCTACAGAATTTTGATGCCGCTTTGATCATTTATTTCTTCGGAACGATCAGCATGACTTTCGGAGTTGTCTATCATCATTCGGTATGGAAACAGCGTCCGGCAACACAGAAATACTGGAAGCGTACCTGGGAATTTATTTTCAGTAAAGATTACCCGGTTTATGTAAAAGAAGTGATCCGTTTATCTGTTCGTAACATCATTTTTCAGAAATTCATCGCTCCAAGAGGTAAAACGCGTTGGTTAGGACATTTCCTTTTAGCTACAGGATGTCTCATCTCATTTATGGTCACATTCGGACTTACATTTGGATGGCTGCACTTCACCTTAAAACCAGGAACCATAGATCAGTATGAAACCCATATGATGGGCTTTATTGTGATGACATTTCCTCTCGATACTGCCATAGCCGTTTTCTTTTTCCATATTCTGGTTTGGACCTCGATCATGGTTATCGTGGGTTGTCTCATTATGATGCACAGAAGATTCGTGGATGAAGGTCTTATCGCTACCCAATGGTTTGAAAGAGACTGGCTTCCTTTGATCTTATTGGTAGCTGTTTCTGTGACAGGATTGGGAATTTGGTTTGATTATACCTATCTCGAAGGAAAAATGAGTCAGTTTATGGCTATTACCCATGCCATTACGGTAGCTATGTTCCTTATGTGGATCCCTTTTGGAAAGTTCTTTCACATCTTTCAGCGACCAGCACAAGTGGGAGCAAATATCTATAAAATTGAAGGAAAACGAAGGGGAATGCAGGTTTGTCCGCATACAGGCGACGAATACACCACAAAAATGCATATTGATGACCTGAAGGAAATCACAAAAAAAATGGGCTTTGATTTAGTACGCGAAGATGGCAAAAGCTATTTGGATTACAGTCCCGAAGGAAAAAGAGCAATGCTAGCCAAAGCGCACCTTAAAGCAAGACAAGAATCAGGAAAATATTTTGGTTAAAATAGAATAAAATGGCAAAATTACCCGTATCAGCTGACGAGATCATCAATATATTTGGCCCACATCAACACTATCCTAACAAAGGAACTGTACGATCAAATCCACAAAATCCCGATGCATTGATAAAAACGCATTGTTGTTTTTGCGGTTTGCAGTGTGGAATTCAACTAAAAGTAAAAGACAAAAAAGTTGTTGGCTTTGAACCCTGGAATGATTTTCCGTTCAATGAAGGAAGACTTTGTCCGAAAGGAGTTCAGCGATATATGCAGGACAATCACCCCGATCGTTTGCTTTCACCTTACAAAAGAGTGGATGGAAAAGGTTTTGTTCCGATCGAATGGGATGAAGCGTATGACGTAGTGGTGAAAGAGATTAGAAGAATCCAGGAACAATACGGAAAAAATTCTTTTGCTATGCTTTCCGGGGTATCCCTTACCAACGAGAAAAGCTATATGATAGGGAAATTTGCCCGTGTCGCTCTGAAAACTGCCAACCTTGACTATAATGGCCGCCTTTGTATGGTGAGTGCCGGAGCAGGAAATAAAAAAGCTTTTGGGATGGATAGATCTTCCAACAGTTGGGCTGATCTGGCTCATGCAGAAATAATCATCATTACTGGAGCCAATGTAAGCGAATGTTTTCCTGTTTTAACACATAAAATCTGGGAAGCCCGCGATAACGGAGCAAAATTAATAGTGATAGATCCGCGTCAGATCCCGATTGCAAGAACTGCAGATATCCATTTGCCAATTAAACCGGGAACAGATTCAGCACTTACCAATACTATGCTGAAAGTTTTAATTGATAACAATTGGCTCGACCATGATTTTATCAATAATCACACTTCAGGATTTGAAGAAGCTGCCGAAGCCGTGAAAGACTGTACTCTGGAATGGGGAGAAGAAGTAACTGGTGTTCCTGCAGAACTGATCTACAAAGCTGCAGAAATGTGGGGAAAAGCTAAAACCAGTTTTTTGATGCATGCCCGTGGGATAGAACATCACTCTAAAGGTGTTCAGAATGTTTCCAGCTGTATCAATCTGGTGTTGGCAACCGGAAGGATCGGGAAACCGTATTGCGGTTACGGAACGATTACAGGACAGGGAAATGGGCAGGGCGGAAGAGAGCATGGTCATAAATGTGATCAGCTTCCCGGAAACAGAGACATTGAAAATCCAGAACACAGAAGATTTGTTGCTGATATTTGGGGCATCAAAGAGGAAGATATGCCGGGAAAAGGCCTGAGTGCTTATGAGATCATTGAAGCCATCAATCGTGGAGAGATCAAAGGTTTATTATCGATATGTTTCAATCCATTGGTTTCCTTACCGAATAACAATAACGTTCGTGCAGCACTGGAAAAACTGGAATTCTATGCAGGAATCGATTTCTTTTTATCAGAAACCTTACGTCACGCCAATATAATTCTTGCAGGCTCCTTGCAGGAAGAAGAAGAAGGAACCACTACATCGGCAGAAGGAAGAGTGATTAGAATTAGAGCTGTGGTAGCTCCTCCGGGAAAAGCTAAGCGTGACAGCGAAATCATTATGGAACTGGCACGAAGATTAGGTGAAGGCGATAAATTCAGCTATAAAAACAGCGAAGAAACCTTCAATGAACTTAGAAGAGCTTCCAAAGGCAGTGCGGCAGACTATTACGGAATCACGTATGGAAGAATAGAAAGAAATCTGGGAATTTTCTGGCCTTGCCCTAGTGAAGAACATCCCGGAACTCCAAGACTTTGGGAAGATAGACAATTCAATACAAATGATAAAAAAGCACATTTTAATCCGACTCCATACAAAAAACCAATGGAGGAGCCGGATGAAGAATATCCGATTGTATTGACAACAGGAAGAGTAGTAAGTCAGTATTTAAGTGGTTCACAGACAAGAAGAATTGGAAAGCTGGTAGATATTTATCCAGAACCATTACTTGAGATCCATCCTAAATTGGCTGCACAATATGGCATTCAGGAAAATGACCTGATCAAAGTGTCTACCCGAAGAGGAAGTGCCTTGTTCCCTGCAAATGTGGTGGAAACAATCAGGGAAGATACTGTTTTCATCCCCTATCACTGGGGCGGTGTGAATTCTGTCAATCAGTTGACCATTGATGCTTTAGATCCTGTTTCAAAGATACCGGAATTTAAAGTTTGTGCCTGCAAATTGGAGAAAACAGGGCGTAAAAAAGGAGAAAATTCAAAAGAATTGGCTAACCAAAGTAGAGATATTCAATATTAAATTTTAAAAAGATTATGGCGGAACAGTTTGAAAAATTTAATGATATGGAATTCTTCGTTGATATGCAGCGCTGCATCGGCTGTCACTCGTGTGAGATGGCTTGTGCAGAATGTGAGACTAACGGAGAAACCTCGATGATTCATATTCATTATGTAGACAGGGCAGAAACTGTTCAGACCACCGTGCAGGTGTGTATGCATTGTGAAGATCCCATTTGTGCGAATGTATGTCCCGCAGATGCTATTACAAAAGATGAATATGGTATTGTGCATACCGCAGATACATCAAAATGTATCGGATGTGCGAATTGTGTTATTGGTTGTCCGTTCGGAGTTCCGCAGATTCCGGATCAAAGTGCGATGCTAATGATGAAGTGCAATATGTGCTACGACAGGACCAGTACGGGTCTTAAACCTATGTGTGCAACAGTTTGTCCCAGTGGGGCCTTAACCTTTGATACCAGAGAGAATGTAGCGAAGAAAAGACCGAACAGCACACCTGTGAACCGCTTTATTTTCGGGAAAGAAGTCGTAAATACAAAAGTAAATATAATGATGCCGAAAGGCAGCGAAGAATTAAAAGTTTTTTAATCATACTAACATGTCAGAAAATCATAAAAAAATCCCCGCCTGGAAAGCCGATTTTCCTATTAAAAAACGTGAGGCAGCATATGTTTCCAGAAAAGAATTCATCAAACTGATCACTTTTTTCTCAGGCACTTTGGCATTTGCCAATGTAGCCGTTCCATTGTTTAATTTTTTCAGAAAAGAGAAAGAAATAAAACCCTATTTTATAGGATTAACGACCGATCTACAGGTGGGAGGAATGAGAACGTTCTATATCAATGAAGATCATCGTAATCCCTATATGCTTATCCGTCTCGCAGAAGATACATGGAAAGTTTTTGAACAAAAATGTACCCATTTGTCATGTTCTGTGCTATACAATCATAATGAACAGCTGATCGAATGCCCTTGTCACCACGGGTTTTTCAATCCGGATGACGGATCTGTTATTCAGGGACCGCCACCGAGACCGCTTCCGCAGTTAAAGGTCGTGATCAAAGAGGATAAAATATATGTGACGGATTTTGAAAAAGAAACCGAAGAAAGCCACGGATAAGTTCAACACAAAAAATTACCGAGATGTCAGTACGAAAGAAACCTATTAAAAAAGTAACATTCAGAATCAATGAAATGCTTGTTGCCATTATCAGCGTCTATATTCTGCTGGTAAGTCTGCAAATGTGGCTTTTGTTTGGAACGATCAACAAGGCTTTGGATAAAGAAAACCTGGACTTTGCAGCCTATTCGGCAATTGGATCAGTGGTTATATTTCTGTGTACACTTTTCTTTTTGAGATATGTACCGGATATTCCTACAGGACAGATTAAAAAATCAGAAGAGGAGAATGACAATGCCTATTGATTTGCTTGATTCTTTTGGCAGAAAACACGATTACTTGAGGCTTTCCATTACGGACAACTGTAATTTCAGATGTCTATACTGTATGCCCGATGAACCGTTCAAAAGTACATCATCCGTAGAACTGATGAGCAGCCGCGAAATTTTCGAAATTGCAAGGGTTTTTGTTCATCATTATGGGATTAACAAGATCAGAATCACAGGGGGAGAACCTTTGGTAAGACATGATTTTGAAAATATCATCCGACAGATTTCCAAGTTAAATGTCAATACAGGAGTTACAACCAATGGGGTTTTGCTTCATAAGTATTTTGATGCGCTGGAAGAATGTAACGTTAAAAATCTCAATATCAGTATTGATTCTCTGGATCGCGAAAAGTTTAAATACATTACCAAAAGAGACCTGTTTCAACCCGTTTGGGACAATATCAAAGAAAGCATCAGAAGAGGGTTTAATGTAAAACTGAATATGGTGGTAATGCGGGGTTTCAATGATGATGAGATCCCGGAATTCATTGCCTTATCCCATCATTATCCGATAGAGTTGAGGTTTATAGAATTTATGCCATTCACCGGAAATTCTTGGGAAAAAGCAAAAGTGATTCCGGTCGCGGAAATGCTTGATTTGGTTTCACAGCACTTTACGTTTGAAAAAATAACGGATCAGAAAAATGATACATCCAGAAAATATCGGATTAGTGAAGAAAGCAAAGGAGTTTTCGGACTGATCTCTACCATGAGCAATGCTTTCTGTGCTGGCTGTAACCGAATCAGGATCACTTCAGATGGGAAAATGAAAAACTGTCTTTTCGGAGCGGATGAATTTGATTTGCTGAAGGCTTTCAGAAACGAAGAAGACCTTCTGGAACTGATTCAATTAGGCATCACCAGAAAGCATAAAGAGAAAGGTGGACAGTTTTCTGAAATGGGAAGTGTAAAAAATCAATCAATTGTTAATCGGAGTATGATAAAAATCGGCGGGTAGTTTTATATTTGGAAAAAAATAAAAACAAAAATTAATAATAACTAAAAAACTGTAATCATTTTAAAAACTAATAAATCAAACCGTGAGAAAATTTTTAAAATTCATTTGGGTGGTAGCGATGACCTACCCAATGTTGCAATGCAGTAAACCTGAAGCAGCAAAACCTGAAGTGCAAAGTATGGCTCATATTTCAGAAAACATTTCGGAAAAAGAAAATCATAAGCACGATGATGATGACTGGATCTATGTAAACAAAGAGATAACCGTAATGGGAGATGTCGTTAAGCCCTTGACACTCACTGTAGATTCTTTGAAAAAAATGAATGTAAAGGAAATTAAAGATTTTGATATTGTCTGTCAGTCGGGGATATCCAAAAGTCATATAGAATCTACTAAAGGTGTTCTGCTTACAGAAATTGTGGAAAAGGCAAAAATTGCACAGAAGGATCACACAGACAGGAATTTCTACATTGTTGCAAGAGCTTCAGATGATTACAAAGCTACCTTTTCATGGGCAGAATTGTTCAATAACCCTACTGGAGATAAAGTGTATGTAGTATTTGAACAGAACGGAAACCCCCTGAAAGAAAAAGGCGAAATGATCCTCGTGAGTCTGTCTGATACCAAAACGGGTCCTCGTCACGTAAAATGGCTGAAAAGCATAGAAGTAACAAGAGTGCAATAGCAAGGCATGATCAGAATGAATCAATACATAAGTGTTTCTGAAGCCAGAGAAATCATAGAGAACCATATTTTCCCGACAGAGAATATGATATTGCCTCTGTTGGAAGCTTTGGGTTTTTATACGGCAGAACCTATCATGGCGACCTTAGATGTGCCGTCTTTCGATAATTCTGCGATGGATGGGTATGGATTTCGTTTTGATGATTTGAAAGATTCTACCAAATTAAAAGTTACCAATACAATTCCTGCAGGAATTTCAACAAATGACCCTATTTTAGGTAAAGGAGAAGCTGTACGGATCTTTACTGGGGCAAAGGTTCCGGAAAGTATAGATACTGTGGTGATGCAGGAAAAAGTAGTCCGCAACGGAGATTATATCCAATGTAATACAGATGAAATTAAAAAAGGGGACCATATCCGTCTCAAAGCTTCACAAACCGAGAAAGGAACTGTGATTGTGGAAAAGAACACATTTATCAATCATTCAGTGATCGGATTTCTGGCAGGATTTGGAATAGAAAAAGTTAAGGTTTATAAACGGTTAAAGATCGGTCTTGTTTTTACCGGCAATGAACTGGTGGAAGTTGGGAAAACTTTATCCGATGGAGAAATTTACAATTCCAATACATACACTTTACAGGCTGCTTTAGCGGAGATCAATCATCAATTTTCCTTCATAAAACATGCCGAAGACAGACAAGAAACAACTTTTTCTGCGATTAAAGAAGCCTTTGAAAATGCAGATATTGTACTGATTACAGGCGGAATTTCCGTGGGAGATTATGATTATGTAAAACCTGCTCTGGAAAAACTGGGTGTTACGGAATTGTTTTATAAAGTAAGACAAAAGCCAGGAAAACCTTTATTCTTCGGGAAATTTAACGAAAAATTTGTTTTTGCGTTACCGGGAAATCCAGCATCTGTATTTTCCTGTTACCATCAGTATGTAAAACCGTTTGTATTGGGATGTTTCGGAAGAAAGAACCTTAATGAAAGTCAGGATGTGGCGGTTTCAGAATCTTTCGTAATGAAAAGAAGCAGTGAGCAGACACAGTTTTTAAAAGCTTGGTATTCCCAGGGAAAAGTGCACATCCTCAATGGTCAGGAATCATACAAAATGAATTCTGTGGCACAGGCAAACTGTCTGGTTGAATTTCCTGAAAATATAACCGAAATAAATCCTGGTGAAAAAATAAAGATCTGGAGGATTTGAAAATGATCAGAAATGAAAGCAGTTGTTTTAGCGGGTGGTAAAAGTTCCCGAATGGGACAGGATAAAGCCCTCATGAAGATGAGTGGAAAAACGATGATACAACATGTTGTGGATAATTTGGCGAAAGTATTCGATGAGGTTTTTATTTCCGGAAACCGTTCAGGTGATCCTGTTCCAATGAATGTGATTAAAGATCGATATGAGCAAAAAGGTCCTATGGAAGGAATTCGGTCTGCTTTAGAGCACTGTCAGGAAGATATTTTCGTATGTAGCTGCGATATGCCTTTTGTTTCTACGGAATTGATGAAAGATATTCTTCAAAGAAGAGCAGAAAATAAGATCAGTATCGCGGAATGTGAAGGTAAAGTATATCCGGTTTTAGGCATTTATCCTTATGTGGTTCTTGATGTTTTAGCAAATTCAATTAAGAATGACCGCCTGAGAATGACCCGATTTCTGGAACAGCAAGATGCTCATTATATTCAGTATGATGAATCCTTTAGACCACAGTTTTTGAATATCAATACACCGGAAAGCTTTTGGGAGGCAGAACGTATGATAAATAAATTAGAATTACTTAAAATCAGGACAGATGAAACTTAAAATATTTGGCAAACTCACAGACATCTTTAAAGTAGAAGAATACGATCTTCCATTGCACAATACAGCCAGTGTTGCTGAACTCAGATCGCAATTGTTCGAAAAATTTCCTGAATTGGGGAAAACCACTTTTTTAGTCGTTGTGAATGGAGTGAAAGCAGAAAACCAGCACTTGATTTCAGGTGAAGCAGAAATTGCATTATTACCTCCCTACTCAGGAGGTTAAAAAAATACATTACCATGAATATAAACAGATATAGCAGACAGATTATACTTCCGAATTTTGGCGTTGAAGCACAGGAAAAGCTTGCCCGTTCATCAGTTTTAGTGGTTGGAGCAGGCGGATTGGGATGCCCTGTTCTCCAGATTTTGGTCTCTTCAGGAGTCGGAGTGATAGGAATAGCAGATTCTGATAAAGTAGATCTGCACAATCTTCACCGTCAGTTTTTATATGACGAGCAAGATGTGGGAACTCCAAAAGTCGTTGCAGCCCTCGAACATTTGAATACCATGAATTCTGAAACCGAAATAGTCGCTTTTCAGGAGCTGGTCACCACACAAAATGTTCTTTCATTGATCCATAATTTTGATGTGATCGTAGATTGTACCGATAATTTTATGACAAGATACTTATTGAATGATGCCTGTTTTCTTTTGAAAAAACCTTTGGTGTATGCTTCTATCTTCAGATATGAAGGTCAAGTGGCGGTTTTCAATGTTGAAAAAGTAAATTCGGTGACACAATACCGGGATCTTTTTCCGATACCGCCAAATCCTAATGAAGTTCCGAACTGTAATGAAGCAGGAGTTTTGCCGTCCCATTCATCCGTTATTGGTACTTTTCAGGCTAATGAAGTCATCAAATTGCTGATCGGCTCAGATGAGGTTTTGGTACATGAGTTACTGATCTTTAATACCAAAAATTACCAGTCGCTGAAAATGACTTTTACTGAAAATAAAGAAAGATCAGGACCGAAAACCATAGAGGAATTCAAAAATTTCAATTATGATGTATTCTGTAATATCCATAAAGGTGATGACATCAGCTCGCATTCAGCTTTAGAAGAATTTCTGAATCAGAAAAACAGTGTTCTTATTGATGTAAGAGAAACTGAAGAACAACCGAGATTGAAAGCTTTAAACGCTCTGGAAATTCCATTGGCATCACTTGAACAACATTTACAATCATTAAAATCCTATCAAAACATCTGTTTCATTTGCGCCTCAGGAATCCGAAGCAAAAAAGCGGTGGAGATCACAAAAACTTATTTTCCGGAAAAAGAGATCAGGCATTTCCCGACCGGAGCAAAATCAGTTTATCATGAAAAAAATTAAGAATATATTTATAGAAGGTCCTATTGATCCTGCATTCGTTGCCGAAAGTATTGCTAAACACACGGTAAAAACAAGTATTGGTGGTCATAGCATATTCCTGGGTCAGGTTCGGGAAGACAAAATCAACGATAAGAAAGTTGAATCTATAGAATTCACAGCTTATCAGGAGATGGCATTGGAAAAAGCCCATGAAATCCGTGAAGAGATCATAACCAAATACGGACTTACCTGCGCTCACATCTATCATTCATTGGGAAACATCAAAGTGGGGGAGATCTGTCTTTTTGTGTTTACTTCAGCTCCACATCGTAAGGAAGCCATCAATGCATGTGACGAAATGGTGGACAGGATCAAAAAGGAAGTTCCGTTGTGGGGGAAAGAAATTTTGGAGGATAAATCTCACTCCTGGAAAGAAAATAAACAATAAAGTATGGTTAATATCACACATAAAACAAATACACTCAGGAAAGCTATTGCAGAAGCCGTTGTCAGCGTCAGTTCACAGGAGACGATCGATGCTATTGTGAATCAAAAAGTTCCGAAAGGAAATGTTTTTGAAATGTCCAAAACAGCAGGTTTATTCGCAGCCAAAAAAACGAGTGATGTTATTCCGGACTGTCATCCGCTTCCTATAGAATATACCTCTATTCAGTTTGAGATCATGGATTTGGATATTCATATCACTTCAGAAATTCATACGATCTATAAAACCGGGGTAGAAGTGGAGGCGATGCATTCCGCTTCAATCGTTGCCCTTACCATGTATGATATGCTGAAACCGATCGATAAAAACATTGAGATCAAAAACATCAGGCTGCTTGAGAAAAAAGGCGGAAAATCCGATATCAAAGATTCCGGCGAAGGGATCACAGCATCTGTAATTGTGTGTTCGGACAGTATTTTTGAAGGTAAAAAAGAAGATAAAGCAGGAAAAGCCATTATTTCATCCCTTGAGAAAAATAAGGTAAACATTAATGATTATGTGGTTATTCCTGATGAAATTGCTGAGATCCAGAGCAAGATCAGGCTGTATGCAGAAGACGGAATCTCGTTGGTAATGATTACAGGCGGAACCGGGCTTTCGAAACGAGATGTCACTCCCGAAGCTGTTCGTCCGTTGTTGGACAGAGAAATTCCCGGAGTTGCCGAAGCGATCAGAAATTATGGTCAGCAAAGAACTCCTTATTCGATGTTATCGAGAAGTCTTGCCGGGATGATCGGTGATACTCTGGTGATCGCACTTCCAGGCTCAACAAAAGGAGCCGAAGAGTCGATGGATTCTATATTCCCGGGGATTCTGCACATCTATAAAATACTGAACGGCGGAAAGCATTAAAGATTGCTGATAAAAATCAGTATATTAAAAGATAAAAAACTCTTTTAATTGAAGTTGAAATCTTACCTTTGTTCTATAAAAGACAAAAAGGTATTAATATTCTATTAAAACTAAAATGGATAAAAATCAATTAAAAGCAGGACATCCCGTTCACACTTATCTGGTGGAAGAGGAGCTGATCGATACATTACTGGAAGAATTGCTTCAAACAGATCCGAAGGAAGAATTTCAGAAATTTTATAACCTTTTCAACCACTTGTCAACCGTTGAGAGGAGATTTGAGCGAAAAGAAAATCAACTGTTTCCTTTTCTGGAGCAAAAAAGGTGGACCGGACCTTCCAGAAATATGTGGTCTTTCCATGATACGATCCGGGATATTTTCAGGATCATCAGAAAAAATATTGAAGAAAAAGATCTGGATTCCGCAAAACAAAACATAGAATATGCGGGTCAGAACTTAAGAAATCTGATGCAGGTGGAAAAAATGGTTCTCTTCCCGAATGCAATGGAGATCCTTACCGATGAAGAATGGATAAAAATGAGAGAAGGCGAAGATGAAATCGGCTGGATGCTGAGTCAGCCACCCGCAAAATATCCGGAAGAAGAGCAGTATGTACATCCTTCCGAAGATAAAACCATAAGAACCGATGTAAGTTTTGATGAAAATGCATCACACTTTGATGAAGGATATATGACAGTGGAACAGGTGAATCTTTTATTCAGAACATTGCCGCTGGATCTTACCTATGTGGATGAAAACGACAGAGTGATTTTCTATAACCGTGGAGACATTCGTGTTTTCCCGAGAAGTGCAGGAATTATCGGAAGAGAAGTGCGTTTTTGCCATCCTCCGAAAAGTGTGGATACCGTTCTGAAAATATTGGAAGCTTTCAGAAAAGGAGAGCAAAATGAAGCATCGTTCTGGTTCAATTATCGTGACAAGTTAATCTATGTACGATATTTTGCCGTAAGAGACGCACAGAAGAACTATCGAGGGGTTATCGAAATGTCTCAGGATATTTCGGAGATCAAAAAGATCGAGGGAGAAAGAAGACTTTTGGAATGGGAGTGATGATTATCATGAAAAATAAAATACCAAAAACTCTTTTATATAAATTCGAATATATATCTTTGTAATATAAAAATAACAAATGTTTTCTAAAACCTGTGAATACGCCATTCGTGCACTGATCTTCATCGCGCAGAAGACCAAGGACGGAAGCAGAGTAGGGATCAAAGATATTTCATCAGGAATAGATTCCCCGGAGTATTTCATTGCCAAAATACTACAGGAACTCAGCAGAAAAGGTTTTGTACAATCTGCAAAAGGACCCAACGGTGGTTTTTATATGGATGAAAATAACCTCGAGCAATCTATAGCAGATATTGTAAGAGAGATAGACGGAGACAAACTTTTTTCAGGTTGTGGTTTAGGACTCAGAGAATGCTCGGAAGATCATCCTTGTCCTATCCATAATGATTTCAAACATATCCGTAAAGAAATAAGAGATATGCTGGAAAACTCCAAGATCAGAATGTTTGTCAAGAACTTAGATTTGAAACTGACTTTTTTAAAAAAATAAAATATTTATCAGAATCAATTAAAATCGAGTTTTAAGCAGTGACAAATAAAACACTAAAAGGTATTTATATCTTGTTAAATTGAATAAAATTATTTTAAGCCAAAAAACGTAAACCAATCAAAATGAAAAAATCCATCTTCATCACTGCCGTTTTGTCTGCGTTCATCAGTATGAATTCATGCAAACAAAATCCATCCGCTGCCACAGATAAAACAGCGGATGCCGAAAAAATAGCTACTGACGGTTCATCAGAAGAACAAAAACTGGTTGCTCCGCCTTATGTACCTGCTCCTGTAGGAGAGAGAGCTGCCAAAAAAGTCATTGTAAGACTGGAAATTATTGAAAAAGTCGGTGAATTGGCAGATGGAACGCAATATAACTTCTGGACATTCAACGGAACAGTTCCCGGTAGTTTTATCCGCGCAAGAGTAGGAGATGAGATCGAGCTTCACCTTAAAAACAATGAAAACAGCAATTTTCCTCATAACATAGACCTTCATGCCGTGAACGGTCCCGGAGGAGGAGCAGAAGCCACATTTGTAGCACCAGGAACAGAGAAAGTATTCAATTTTAAAGCCTTGAATCCCGGACTGTATGTCTATCATTGTGCAACAGCACCTGTAGGAATGCATATCGCCAACGGAATGTACGGTTTGATCCTTATCGAACCGGAAGGAGGTTTACCGAAAGTAGACAAGGAGTTTTACATCATGCAAGGAGATTTCTACACCAAAGGAAAATTCGGGGATAAAGGATTACAGGAATTTGATATGGACAAAGCCATTGCAGAACATCCTGAATATGTAGTGTTCAACGGACATACAGGTGCTTTGCTAGGTAAAGGGGAACTTCAGGCTAAAGTTGGAGAAACAGTTCGTTTTTATGTAGGAAACGGAGGACCCAACCTTACCTCTTCTTTCCACGTTATCGGTGAGATCTTTGACAAAGTATACATAGAAGGAGGAAGCAAGATCAATGAAGATGTACAAACTACTTTGATTCCACCGGGAGGAGCTACAATCGTAGAATTTAAAGCAACCGTTCCGGGAGAATATGTGATCGTAGACCATGCCATTTTCAGAGCATTCAATAAAGGAGCTTTGGGAAAAATAAAAGTGACGGGTCCTGAAAATCCGGCCATTTATAAGAAAAATTAAATTAAAGTAAATATATAGTTGAAAGGGTGTTATTACTTAGGTCTCATTGGGGATTATAAAAAGGGAAATCATGAAAGGTGTATTAGTAATATTTTTTATAATTGTTATCAGTCAGGTTTCCTGTTCCGGTCACCGCGATGTTTCTGATACGAAGCCCCACGTTCAACACCATCCGAACAAAGTCTCCAGCTCAAAAAAAATGGTAAAAATAGATGGGGGAACGTATAAAGCCTTTATTGGTAAAGATTCAGGGAGAATCGTAAAAGTTAAAACATTTTATCTTGACGAAAGTCCTGTTACCAATGGAGAATATCTCGAATTCCTGAAGAAAAATCCCCAATGGGCCAAAAGTAAGATCCTAAGACTATATGCAGATACAACCTATCTGAAAAACTGGAAGAGCGATTTTGAAATTCCTGAAAACTTAGGTCCGGAAACGCCTGTCACCAATGTTTCCTGGTATGCCGCAAAAGCGTATGCCGAAAGTGTAGGGAAAAGACTTCCGACAATAGATGAATGGGAATATGTAGCACTTGCGGACAGAGATTCCAAAGATGCTTCCCAAAAGCCGGAGTTTACAGAATTTATATTGAAATCCTATCAGAAAAAAGATAAAAGCAAACAGCCTGTAAAGCATTCACAACCTAATTATTACGGTGTTTATGATATGTACGGAATGGTGTGGGAATGGACCTATGATTTCAATTCGGTGATGATGAGCGGGGAATCCAGAAAAGATAATACCACCAATGAATCTCTATTCTGTGCAGGCGCGGCAGTTACATCAGCGGATCTCAGAAATTATGCGGCATTTGTCCGGTATGCACTCAGAGGAAGCTTGAAAGCCGATTACTGTCTCAACAACCTTGGATTTAGATGTGCGAAAGATTAATTAAAGTTTAAATAAAATGAAAAGTCTATTATATTTTTTGTTGGCACTGGTTTTATTCTCCTGCAGCAAAAAAAACGAACCTTTGAAACCTGATTCCATATACAATCTGGCTTCTGAATGGGAAAAACAGGACGGAAGTAAAATAACCTTCTCCGACTTCCAGGGAAAAGTAATTGTTACCACCATGATCTTTACCTCATGCAAAACGGCTTGCCCCAGACTGGCTGATGAAATGAGAAACATTTCTAAAATGGTAGGAAAAGTAGACAGTGATGACATCCAATATGTTTTGATCTCTATCGATCCTGAAACAGACACGCCGGAAGTTATGAAAGCCTATATGGAAATCAATAAATTTAAGGATGATGAATGGACTTTCATCCGAAGTACAGAAGCAGAAACAAGGGAATTGGCTAATATCATGGCTGTGAAGTATAAAGAAATTTCACCGATAGAATTTTCTCACTCCAATATCATCAGTGTCTATTCTAAAGAAGGAATACTCGCTTTCCAGAAAGAGGGCTTAGGAAATGATAATGAAGCCCTTGTAAAAGAAATCAAAAAACAATTAGAATTATAATCCGAAAAGTATTTAACAATGAAAAAATTATTATTAGCAGCATTACTGTTATCACTTAGCATCACCGCTTGTTCAGACAAAAAAGAAACAGTAGCAACAGATACAACAAACGCTACAGAATCCAATATAATGCTTGATGAACCTAAACCGGCAGACTCTTCAGAGATTACATCCACAGCTGCAGCAAGCGGTCCTGAAGCTGAAATTGCAGAAGGAAAATCATTGGTGGAAGGTACAGACTGCCTTGGTTGTCATAAGCTAGACTCAAAGTTAGTAGGTCCTGCTTATCAGGAAGTGGCTGCTAAATATACAGAAGCAGATATTGATCAGCTTGCACAGAAAATCATTGACGGAGGTAAAGGCGTTTGGGGAGATATTCCTATGACACCACATGCCGGAATGAGTAAAGAAAATGCACAGAAAATGGTAAAATATATTCTTTCATTAAAAAAATCATAAGAATATAAATCCTTAAAAAAAACAAAAAATTTTAAAACAATAAAAGATAAAAAAGTATTAAATTATGAATATAAAGACAGATTTTATAGGCGAAATAGTGGCGGAAGATTTTAGAACTGCTGCAATATTCAAAAAGTACGGAATCGATTTCTGCTGCAAAGGAGGCAGAACCATCGAAGAAGCCTGCGAAAACAGAAAGATCGATACAGAACCCATCTACGAAGAAATAGAAAACCTTTCAAAAAGAGATGACAATTCTATTGATTTCAACAGTTGGCCATTAGATTTACTCGCAGATTATGTAGAGAAGACACATCACCGCTACGTGGAAGAGAAAACACCTGTTCTTCAGGCATTTTTAGACAAGCTTTGTAAGGTACATGGTGGAAGTCATCCCGAACTGTTTGAGATCAGAGAGCTGTTTGATGCTTCTGCACAGGATCTGGGAGCACACATGAAGAAAGAAGAACTTATGCTTTTCCCATTCATTAAAAACATGGTTAAAGCACAGATTGACGGAAGTGCAATTCCACAGCCGCCATTCGGAACAGTGGAAAATCCGGTGAACATGATGAAGCATGAACACACCGTAGAAGGGGAAAGACTGAGAAAGATTGCAGAACTTACTGATGAATACACTCCTCCGGCTGATGCCTGCAACACATATAGAGTAACTTTCTCAATGCTTCAGGATTTTGAAAATGATCTTCACAAGCACATTCATCTGGAAAATAACATCCTTTTCCCGAAAGCAATTAAACTGGAAAAAGAATTTCAGTAAAGTACAACATTAAAAATTGAGTATATGACACCTAAAAAATTATGGATCTGGCTCACGGCGGTCATTCTGGGTTCCTTTGCGGTACTTATTTTCTATGGCGTGGAGATCTACAGAAAGATTCCGCCGGTTCCCGACAAAATTGTAACTACAGATGGTACCATTATAGCAACCGGACAGGACATCAAAGACGGACAAAATGTTTGGCAATCTATCGGGGGACAGACCGTTGGAAGTATATGGGGACACGGAGCATACATCGCGCCTGACTGGAGTGCCGACTATCTTCACCGCGAATCACTTCTTCTTCTGGAAGAACTGGCTAAAAAAGATGGAAAAGTTTATAAAGATTTATCCGACGATGAACAGGCGAAATACAAGGTTCTTCTGAAAAAAGAAATCCGCAAAAATACGTTGGACGAAGCCACAAACACCATTGTGATCAGTCCGGAACGTGCTAAAGTACAGGCAGAACTGGCTAAGTATTATGCAAAAATATTCATGGATGATCCGGAAATGGCAAAGCTGAGAGATCAATACGCTATTCCGAAAAATACAGTTAAGACTCCCGAAAGAATGGCAAAAATGAATGCCTTCTTCTCATGGGCAGCGTGGGTTTGTATCACAGATCGTCCCGGCGATGAGGTTTCATATACCAATAACTGGCCTCATGATGAGATGATCGGTAATATTCCGCCGCCTTCATTGCACTTATGGTCAGGTTTCAGTGTCCTGATGCTGTTGGGTTGTGTAGGTTTACTCGTATTTTATCATGCCCGTCATAAAGAAGAAGAACTCAGCGAGAAACTTCCGTTGGAAGATCCTTTAAGAAATATGAAGCCAACTCCTTCCATGAGGGCTACGTTAAAATATATCTGGGTTGTTGCTCTTCTGATCCTGGTTCAGATGCTTGCAGGGGTAGTTACCGCACATTACGGGGTAGAAGGAAGTGCTTTCTATGGATTTCCGCTGGATGAGATCCTGCCACAATCCATTTCCCGAAGCTGGCATGTTCAGCTGGCTATTTTCTGGATTGCAACCTCATGGTTGGCAACAGGATTATATATTGCACCTGCCGTTTCAGGATACGAACCAAAATATCAGGTACTTGGGGTGAATGTTTTATTCGGGGCATTGCTGATCGTGGTTTTAGGTTCATTGGCAGGACAATGGTTCGGAGTAATGCAGAAATTAGGGTATGTTGATAATTTCCTTTGGGGACATTCCGGATACGAATATGTAGAATTGGGTAGAGTATGGCAGATTTTACTATTGGTCGGGCTTATTTTGTGGTTGGTATTGATGATCAGAGCCTTATTACCTGCCTTGAAGAAAAAAGATGCCAACAGACATTTACTACTTTTATTCACGCTTTCTGCAGTAGCGATCGCATTGTTCTATGGAGCAGGATTAATGTACGGAAGACAAACACACATGGCAATTGCCGAATATTGGAGATGGTGGGTCGTACACCTTTGGGTAGAAGGTTTCTTTGAAGTATTTGCAACCGTTGTAGCAGCATTCTTATTTACAAGATTGGGATTATTAGGATTAAAATCCGCTACCAATGCCGTATTGTTCTCTACCATTATTTTCCTTGCAGGGGGTATCTTAGGAACATTCCACCACTTGTATTTCAGTGCTACACCTACCGCAGTATTGGCTTTAGGAGCTACATTCAGTGCATTGGAAATTGTTCCGTTGGTATTGATTGGGTTTGAAGCATGGCAGAATTATAAGATCAGTAAATCCACAAAATGGATCAGAGCTTACAAATGGCCGATCTACTGCTTCATTGCTATGTGTTTCTGGAATTTCTTAGGAGCAGGGATCTTTGGATTTGCGATTAATCCGCCGATTGCGCTATACTATATTCAGGGCTTGAATACAACAGCTGTACATGGTCATGCTGCATTATTCGGAGTGTACGGAATTTTAGGAATCGGATTGATGATGTTTGTATTGCGTGGATTGTATCCGGACAGGCACTGGAATGATAAACTCATTGGATGGGCATTCTGGCTTACCAACATCGGCTTATTGGTCATGGTTACCATCAGTTTACTTCCTATTGGCATCATGCAGTCTGTTGCATCTATTAAAGAAGGATATTGGTATGCCCGTTCCGCAGAATTCATGCAAACCGATATGATGCATACCTTACGCTGGCTGCGCGTTCCCGGGGATGTGTTGCTTGCTGTGGGAGAACTGTTGATCGTCATTTTCATTATCGGACTTAAAACAGGATGGTCATTAAAAGAAAAGAGATAATATAATCAACTTGAGCTGCTGCTGAAAGGCGGCAGTTCTTTTTAAAATTTGAAGATATGAAAAGGAATGAAAATTTAGTACCACTATCAAGAGATCATCATTTCGGATTGTTGTGCAGCTGGAAGATCCGTGAAGGGGTAAGAAAGAATATTATTTACGACAGGATCAAAAAATATATCAACTATTTTTGGCAGGAAAGCCTGAGCAAACATTTTGAAATAGAGGATACCGTATTGCCGGAACCGGAAAATGAAAGCCTTCAGTTTCAGATGCAGAAAGAACATTCTGAAATAAGAAAGCTGATTAATACTGTGAATCAATCTCAGAATCCCAGACTTTTAGAAGATTTTGCAGATGCTTTGAGTGGGCATATACGTTTTGAAGAACGAATGTATTTTCCACATCTGGAAAACCATTTATCAGATGATGAAATGACGGAAATAGGAAACAAACTGAGCCTTATCCATCAGAAAGAGCAGGACAACTATCCGGATCAGTTCTGGAAATGATTTTTATCATTAATTTTAAACAGTATGACAACTTATAAACAAGCAGGAATAGGCGAGTACCTCTATTTGGCAATGGGGATCTGCAACGGCCATAAAGTGGTGATGGGAGTAGGGTATACCTACGAATATGCTGATAAAAAGGCAAAAGAGTTTGAATTGGCAAGCAAACGATTGGTAAAATATGTTGACATTTCTCTGATAAAAACAGGAGAAAAAGAAAAATGCAGGACCCTGAAAAAACTGGATTAATCTTCATTTTTCACGAAATGTTATTTGAATAATTCAACTTATACCCTTATCTTTGAAAAGAGATAAGAAAGTCTTATTATAAATATTTCTTTTCGTGCTACTTATGGACAGATTGATTCGATTCGGACATTTATTTTTTACCATTTTCACTTTGTTACTTTTTTTTGGCTGTAAAAAAGAATCTGGCCATCAGAAAAATAGCGCACAAAATTCATTTGTTTTTGTTGCAGCAGCGGCTAACCTCAGAGATGTTCTGGAAGAATTAAAAAAACTTTATATAACGGAAAATCCCGGTAAAAAAATAGAACTTACCTTCGGATCTTCAGGATTATTGACTCAGCAGATTGTCAATGGAGCACCCTTTGATCTCTTTCTCTCCGCAGATTCCTCTTTCATAGAGAAAATTAAAAACGAAAACAGGAATTTCGGTAAAGCCGAAATATATGCATTAGGAAAAGTAGCGATGTGGAGCTCGGCATTTGATCTTTCAGAAGGTTTGCAAACATCATTGAACCCCGAAATAAAAAAAATCGCAATTGCTGATCCTGAATTGGCTCCATATGGGAAAAATACCGTTCAGGCTTTGAAAAATACAGGAATCTATCCAAAGATCGAACACAAAATAGTCTGGGCGGAAAACATTGGTCAGGCTGCACAATTTGCCGCTACAGGGAATGCTGATCTCGCTTTTATAGCCCTTTCTACAGCTATGAGCAAAGAAATGAAAGCTAAAGGGAATTATTATCTCTTGTCGGAGAACGAAGCAGCTTCAATCCCACAAAGCGGCATCCTGCTGAAAGGAAAAAAACAGACAGAAGCCAAGCAGTTCTTTGATTTTATAAGAAACAGAAAAACAGCACAGATCTGGCAAAAATACGGATACCAAACTGAAATACGACACTAAATGCTAGATCAGGAATTTATCTACACATTATTCCTAACAGGAAAATTAGCATTGGTGACCACTTTGATACTGATCATCATAGGCATTCCTGTGGCATATTGGCTCACCTATTCCCGTTTCAAGCTGAAATTTGTTCTGGAAACTCTTATTTGTATGCCAATGGTACTGCCTCCTACCGTAATGGGATATTATCTTTTGGTGGCTTTCAGTCCGGAAAATGCGTTCGGGAAATATCTTCAGGAATGTTTCGATGTCCGGTTGGCTTTTTCGTTCAATGGAATTGTTGTGTCGAGTATTATTGCTAACCTTCCGTTTATGATCCAGCCTTTACAGAATGGATTTTCAGCGTTGCCTGATGAACTTAGACAAGCTTCCTACACGATGGGAAAATCAAAATTGGTTACCCTTTTCCGCGTGCTTATCCCCAATATAAAGACTTCCGTTATTACAGCTATTGCGCTCACTTTTGCGCATTGTATAGGGGAATTCGGGATTGTGATCATGGTGGGAGGAAATATTCCGAAGGAAACAAGAATTGCCTCAGTGGCTATTTACGATCAGGTTCAGGCACTTAATTTTGAAGCAGCCAATAAGTATGCATTTGTCCTTTTCATACTGTCTTTTTTAATCTTGCTTCTGATTTACAGTATTAACCGCAAAATTAACTTTACAACTTTCCGATGATTGAGATCCACCTAAAACATCAGATTTTTACCTCTTCGGGAAGTAAAATGTTAGAGGTTAATGAACAGCTGGAAACAGGTGGGATTATACACGTTTCAGGAGATTCGGGGATTGGAAAGACTGTGTTTTTTAAGATCATGGCAGGATTGCTTACACCGAATTTTGGGGTGATTAACATCAACAACGAAACGGTATTGGATACTGAAAACCGGATTTTTCTTCCTCCGCAAAAACGTAATACAGCATTGATGTTTCAGAATTATGCTTTGTTTCCGAATATGACGGTAAGACAGAATATTACTTTTGCACAGAAGGAAAAAAACACTGAAAAAATCGATCGTTTACTGGAAAAATTTAACCTTAAAAACTTTGAAAATGTTTTCCCATCAAAACTTTCAGGAGGGCAACAGCAGAGGATTGCATTGGCAAGAGCTTTGGTTCAGGATGCTGAGATCATTCTCCTTGATGAACCGCTTTCCGCAGTGGATCCTTTAATGAGAAAAATAATGATGACGGAGATCGTTGAACATCAAAATAATGGAGCGACGGTTTTTATGACCAATCATAGCGAAGAGGAACTCAGTGCTTTTCCGTGTAGAAAATTGATGATTAAATGAAAATAATGTAGTAATGAAAAACTTTAATTTCTGGCTGAAGCTTTGCCTGTTCAATTTCTTCATAGTATCGGTGGTCGGTGTTATGATGAGGTATAATCTCGCATTTTCACTTCCGGGATTTTCTCATAAATTCATGCAGGAATCGCATTCTCATTTTGCATTTTACGGATGGGTTTCGGCAGCGATTTATCTTTTTGTTACGAAATACCTGACTGAAAGTGATGCTGGAATTGCCGTTTCAAAGTATCAGTTTTTGCAGATTTTTAATCAGATCGGTTCATACGGAATGCTGATTACTTTTCTTTATGGAGGGTATTTCTGGCTTTCCATCGTGTTTTCTTCAGTAGCTTTATTTACCGGTTTTGCTTATTATCTATTTTTACTGATTGATCTTAGGAAAAATAAGAATCCTGAAACCATTTGGCTGAAGTCAGGAGCATTCTTTGCTACATTGTCGGCGATCGGAATTTTCGGGTTGGGATATTTTTCGGCAAGGAAAGACGAGTTCGATGTGCTGTTCAGAGCTTCTACCTATTTTTATCTTCATTTTCAGTATAACGGATTTTTCCTGTTTTCCTCCATAGGTTTGTTTTTGATCTCCCTGAAAAAATACGGCGTTCAAATTCAGGAAAAACTGAATAAAACCATTTTCCGCTTATTGGCTGTTGGATGCTTTTTCGGATATGGACTTTCCATTTTATGGATAGATATGCCGGAGCTCCTTCACATCTTTTTCGGTGTGATTTCTATCCTTCAGATTATAGGAGCAATTAAACTTTGGAGATGGTTCGAGCAAACCAAACTATTCAAAAAACAGCATGTCATACAAAAATGGCTTCTTGTGGTTGTAGGCTTTGCATTTTTAGGAAAATTCATTCTTCAGATCTTATCGGCAATTCCTGAACTGGGAATTTACGCTTTCAGCAATATCAATATCGTGATCGGGTATTTGCACTTGGTTTTACTGATGGGAGTGAGTCTTTTCCTGATCTGGAAAATGCTGCATCTGGAAAATATCAAGATCAACAAATTCCTTCAGA
Organism: Chryseobacterium sp. X308; assembly: GCF_020733145.1. NCBI lineage: Bacteria > Pseudomonadati > Bacteroidota > Flavobacteriia > Flavobacteriales > Weeksellaceae > Chryseobacterium > Chryseobacterium sp. X308. The sequence continues at coordinate 64,250 of NZ_JAJFZH010000007.1, read as the reverse complement.
CCAGTATTGTGATCATGATCTTCGGGATCATATGTAATGAGGTTATTTTGGGACTTTCGGGATTCTTTTCCATCGTTTACATTCCATTTTTAAGTGCAAAATACTGGCTGCTTTTTGCTTCGGTGGTCATTATGATCTCGATCGGGATGTTTATCAGAGCTTTAAGAATAAAGAATTACATCAATAAAGAATTTAAAAATATCAATCTAAACCAATTTAATAAATAATGAACAAAAAACCAGTACACAATTTTCATATTCCTGTAATGGGACTGGCTTATACCATAGACAGTCCGATCCGTGTTGCCCAGTTTGGAATTTCTTCCGTAGTGTCTATTATCGATGATGAGATCGTGGAAAGAATGAGAGATTTTTACAGTAAGAAATTCAATTTTGATTATTCTGCCATTTCCATAAAATCGGAAGATCACAGAGCGAGAAGAATCACGGCATATCTGGATATGATGGATGATATTGTTACGAAAAAATGTAAATATTTTAAAGAAGAAATTACCAAAAACACAGAAAGCTTAAAACAGTTTATCGGAATGTTGCCGAGTACTTCCGATTTCAAAAAAGGATTACAGAACATTCTCGATAAGAAAAACGATTTCGCAGCAGACATTAAAAAATTCATTGATGAAAACCTTTTTCCGGGCGAAATTGATGTCAACATCATGACCAAAGTAGATAAGGACAACTTCGTGAAGGATGTACAGCTTCCTACGATTTATAATGATGCCCATGCTTCTCTGCGTGGTTTTGCGAAGAGTAAACTGTCTTCATCTGTAGTGTTTTCAGCAGGGATGAATCCCAGATTATACAGCTATCTGGAGGAATTTGAACACTTTTTTCCTAATGAAAACGGAGAACTGAAAAAGAAGATCATCATCAAGGTAAGTGATTTCCGTTCAGCGATGATCCAGGGAAATTTTCTTGCAAAAAAAGGACTTTGGGTTTCGGAATACAGAATAGAATCCGGTTTGAATTGTGGTGGTCATGCTTTTGCTACGGACGGACTTTTGATGGGTCCAATCATGGAGGAATTCAAACAAAAAAAGAGTGAACTCCAGTTTTCGGCATATTCTTTATGGAGCGAAGCATTGAAACAAAAGGGTAAAACGGCTCCTTCCGAGCCTTTAGACATTAAAATTTCTGTACAAGGCGGTGTAGGAACTTCTGAAGAACACGAATTTCTTCTCTCAAATTATAATGCAGACAGTGTAGGATGGGGTTCTCCGTTTTTGTTGGTTCCGGAAGCTACTTCTCTCGATCAGGAAACAAGAGATCTTCTGGTGAAAGGAAAAGAAGAAGACTTCTATCTGAGCAACATATCACCATTGGGAGTTCCGTTCAATACAATCAAAGGAACAAGCAATGAGATCATCAAGGAAAAAAATATAGCAAAAAGTAAGTTCGGGAGTTCATGTCCTAAAAAACTTTTGGCTTTAAGCAAAGAATTTGATCCGAAAGGAACCTGTACCGCTTCAAAAAAATATCAGGATATCAAAATGGATGAGCTGGAAAATAACAGAGCAAATCTTACAGATAAACAATACGAAAAAAGCAGAAAAAATATCACCGATAAATCCTGCCTTTGTGTAGGTCTTGTCAATTCCGCTTATCTGGAACACGGATTGCCGATAAAAGGTGAGAAACAGGGAGTTGTTATTTGCCCGGGACCTAATCTTAGCTTTTTCGACAGAGAACTTTCACTTTCGGAAATGGTTCGCCATATTTACGGATACGAAAATGTTTTGCCGGACGAACGCCGTCCAAATGTCTTTATCAACGAATTGAAACTGTATGTGGATCATCTTAAAAACGAAATAGCCGATTTTTCTGAAGAGATCACCAAATCTCAGGTGAAAAAATGGGAGAGCTTCAAAGCTAATTTACTGAAAGGAATTGCTTATTATGAAGATCTTTTTGCCCATACAAACTATTTCAGATCAAAAGTAGACCGTATTTTTTCTGAACTGAAATCATACAGATCAAAAATTGATCAGATCCAGATTCCGCAGTTATAAGCTGTAGAATTTAAAATACTTCTGGCTCATTCATCAGCTTCATTACACTTCCAAGATCTTTCAGATCTTTGATCTTATATTGGAACATGATCATCACTTTTTCCTTTACAGCAACAGCAAGGTGATGAATGGGACAGGGATTTTCCCCATTACATAAGGATAACCCTAAAAGACATGAGGTAAGAACTTCCTTACCTTCAAAATTTTCATAGATGTCTTTGATTGTCAGATTCTCAAATTGTTCATCATCGAGATAAAAACCACCACCTTTTCCTTTTCCTGAAGAAATCAGTTTTTTTCTGGTCATATGCTGTAAAATTTTGGAAGTGAAAGGGGTAGGGGTGCCTATTTTTTCCGAAATATCTGCGATCCCAATCTTCCGCCTTTCAATGGCAAGTATAATACATGCTTTTATTGCATACTGACATGTATTCGAAAATATCAACATTTATTCTTATTAATGATTAAACTACTAACTTGGTTGTAAAAATACAAAAACCTCGCCGAAACCATAGATTTTAGGAGATTCATATTTGGTATAAAGTTGAAGTGAAGCTTAAAAAAATGAAAGCCACTAAAATTCTAATGACTTTCATCGATCAAGACAAATTATTTCAGTTTGAAATTAGGCGCAATTTTCAGAGCAAGCCACGTCCACGTTTGCAGATCTTTTGGTTCTGAAACATTTTTAAGGACTTTCATACTGTCACTTGCAAACATAAAGGAATGACCTAGGTTTACCGTGATCACTTTCCAGAATTTTTGGATGAGAACCAGATCCAGTTCGCTTCCTAAATAAGATGAATATTTTTTTTCCAGATTATTCTCACCCAGTTTTCCGTTTGTAGTGAAAATGTGCAGGTTACCCGTAATTATGGAGTTAGAATTAAACTTAAAAGTAGATTTAAGATAATAATCATTCAACCCGAAACCGTTAAAATGGCTTGTTCCAAAATAAAAATAATCCATAAACCCATTATGCAGGTGATTGGTTCCATACAAAGGGCTGAACGATCTGTTTTCTCCGGAATAAGTATCATAACTCCTACCGGAAAGCCATTCCGTCCCGGCAACAATATTAATCTTTGGATGAATCAGAAAATCTGAATTGATTGAAAACTGATAAGCAGACTTGGTCTGAGCGCTTGTGTTTTTACCCGTTTGATAATATGCTGAACCGAAAAAACCGATGTTTTCGAAATATTTTTTCGCATTGATTCCCATTGTCAACATATCATAATGGGTACCTGATGGATTTTGCAAAATATTATTCAGAGCGATGGCTGAGAATAGGAATTTGTTGTTTCCGGTAAATTGATAATGCAAAACCTGAAGTGATTTTGTGATTTCTCCACCCTCCGAAATGCTGTAAATCTCTTTTTCGGACAAATCATTGGTATCATTATCATCATTGTTGTAGGTGATTGCAGCTTCGATTTTAGAATTCGGACTTAGGGTATAAATACCTTTCAAAGTTTCAAAACTTCGTCCCTGCATCATCCAATCCAATGTCCCAAGTAAACGTTCGTTGTCGTAGGAAAGAATCTGTTTCCCTAGTTTCAAAGAAAATTGGCCTGAAAACTGATATTTTGCCCAGGCTTCATGAATGGTGAAGTTCTGATTTTTTCCTGTATTGGAAGCTGTTTCTCCCCATGTTCTTACATCCTGTGCACTGAGGTAAACTTCCAGGTTTTTATAATAATAATCTATTCCGACTCGAGCACGGGAAAGAACAGTTGTCTCTGCAGATTTCCCTTTTGGAATGAGGGTTCTTGCTCCATTATCCAGTTCTGCTCGTGTTCGCAGATCAATGTTCATTTTCAGACTATCCATTTGTGCATTGGCCAATCCGAAAGCGAGGCTTAAAATGCCTAAAGTAATTTTGTTCTTAAACATTTCATTAAGGTTCAGCGGTTATTTTATAAGTTTGATGACAAGCAACACAGTTGTTGAGAAGTTCATTCATTTTCACCTGAATTTCCTGTCTGTCGTATTTTTGCTTGGCCATTTTTGACATTACATCAAAAAGTTCATGGGTATGAAAGCCCATTTGTTTGAACTCATAGGGTAAAGATCTTACCAATCCCTGAGGAATGGTATTTATCTTACAGGCTCCGGATTGCTGACCAACACCGGCGACCATATTGGGATCGTTTTTAGCAATTCCGTCATTGATCTTTTGTACACTTTCCAAGAAACCCCGCATTTCTGCCATCACATATTCACGGTTTTCTTTGGTCATTTTTATCTCGGATCTGCTGTCTTTTTTAATGATCACTTTTTCGCCCTGATAAAAGAATTTATAGACCAGAACAACATTCAGAATGATGGATATCATCATCATCATCATCAGTAACATGAGGTTTTTTTTCATTTTTTTTAAGTTTTTATTATTAACAAGGTCTTTCACATCCCGATTTGGTATAGAAATGCCAGTTGACAGCTGTAGCCATTACGCAACCCACTACCAAAAACCAGAAAAAGAGCCTTGAATCACCTGTCATCATTCTGGATTGTGTGATCAAAACATTGAACACAAAAGGTCCGAAAGCGGCCACTGCTGCAGTCCAGCCTATAACTCCGGCTGCTTTTCTCGGAGAATCTGAGAAAATGACTGGGAATTGCTTGAACGTTGCTGCATTTCCAATTCCTGTGAAGAAAAAGATGGCTAAAACGATAAATAGGAAACCCTCGAACTGATCGGGAGAAGTAGGTGTTAAATATCCTCCGAGAATCAATCTGCAAATCAGGATGATCAATGCTATTCCGGTAACCTGTGTAAGTAATGCACCTCCGATCTTATCAGCAACTTTTCCAAAGATCACTCTGGATGCTGAACCAATAAGCGGTCCGTAAAATGCAAACTGTAGCGGATCAAGGTTTTTGTCTAAAGGAACATACAGGTTTTTGATCATCATAGGGAAGGATGCCGAAAATCCTGCAAAAATCCCGAAGGTCATGATATAGGTCATTGTACAGTACAGGGTATGTTTATCCTTGAAGATGTCCAATTGCTCTTTGAAAGATGCCTTTACCGGAATACTTTTTAATGAGAACCATGCCCAGATTCCAATGATAAATAGTGGAATAACATAGATGAACGCAATATTTTCCAAGTAGATGGTTTTACCTGTTTCCACAATGATCTCGCCACCTCCCATGAATGAAAAGATACTTAAACTGATCACAAGTGGTGAAAGCAACTGTACCAGGCTTACTCCAAAATTACCGATTCCAGCCTGAATACCGAGTGCGGTTCCGGCTTCTTTTTTCGGGAAAAATAAGGATGTTGAAGGCATAAAAGATGAAAAGTCTCCACCACCGATTCCCAACAAGAATCCAATCACCATAAAATAAGTAAAGGATGTCTCAGGATTCATAACGGCAAATCCAAGCATGACCACAGGAATGATCTTGATGAGTGAACTGACAGAAACTACCTTTCTGGTACCATAGATAGGAATTAGAAATGTATTGACAATTCTTAGAAGCCCTCCCGCTAATCCGGGCATTGCTCCCATCCAGAATAGCTGGTCATCTGTGAACTGAAAGCCAATGTGAGGAAGTTTGATAACGATGACGCTGTATAAAAACCAGGTCGCGAAAGATAAGGTGAGAGCCGCAGTTGTAATGGTCAATGTTTTCCATGCTGTTTTTTTGCCGCTGCGTTTCCAGAATTCTTCGTTGGAAGAGTCATAGTTGGTGAGCCAATGTGAATCATTCATCTTTTTAGTTGTTTATTTTTGGGTTTAATGTTAATCTTTGTTGCAATTGACATGTTCAATTCTATCCTTAATGTGTGGTGCTTCTTTATGTGTCATTTTTTTGATTATTGTATTCATCCAGAAAAGAGATATGGCTGAAACCAGGAACACGAAAATCCATGAGCTGGTCCATAATCCTGAAAAATCTAGGAGATAACCAAATAAGATAGGTCCAATGAAGCCTCCTAAACCACCGATAAGCCCTACCATTCCACCAACAACACCCACTTCATTCGGAAAGTATTCAGGGATATGTTTGTAGACGGCCGCTTTACCGATTCCCCACATAATGCCAATAAGAATGACAAGAATGGAGAAAACCCATATATGTGCTTCAAATTTGATGAGGGTAACGCCCTGTGCTAAAAGTTGTTTTTTCTGTACTTTTTCATTGTGTTTTACCAAAACTTCCTGCCATGAAAATGATTTGGGTAATACAGAGGTTTGCTGAGGTATTTCAGGTTTTGAACTGATGCTGAATTCCCCGTTATCAAGAATAATCTTATCTTTTTCAATGGTTTGAACTGTTCCTGTTTTTTTTGCAGTGATTCCTTTTCCCGGTGTCAAAATCTCCATTTTAGGAAGCATCAATAATCCGCTTAAGACCAGAGAAGAATAGAGTACCCAGTACATGACTTTTCTGGCCCCGAATTTATCTGAGAGATAGCCTCCAAATGCACGGATCACACCGCTCGGTAAACTGAATGCGGAAGTAAGAAGTCCTGCTAAAACCAATGTAGTTTGGTAAACACTTACATAATAAGGCAATAACCATTGCGAGAAAGCAACAAACAGGCCGAATACCAGAAAATAATACAGACCGAATCGCCAAACCCTGATTTTGCTTAAAGGATTAAGAAGCTGTTTTACTGATTTGTTCTGAACTGCTGCTTTTTTATTTTCAACAAAAAACAGGAATATAAATCCGATGATCGTTAACGTAATTCCGTAGATGATGGGAAGCATTCTCCATCCGTTTTCCGGATCATCAGCAGATAGATAATTGAGCAGAGTAGGAGCAAAAAATGTAGTAAGAGCAGCTCCTGCATTTCCCATTCCGAATATTCCCAATGCACGTCCCTGCCATTCTTTCGGGTACCAAGCAGAAGTGAAGGCAATACCTACGGCAAATGCTGTGCCCACCATTCCGAATAGGACACTTAATAACAAATAGATCCAATAAGAATCTGCAAAATATAATAAAAATAAAGGTATGCTGCAAAGTAAAAGTAAAGTTGAGAATACAGGTTTTCCTCCATATTTATCTGTTAAAATCCCTAAGGGAAGTCTCATGATAGAGCCTGAAAGAATAGGGATTCCCAAAAGCCAGCCTGTTTCTACCACAGACCAGTTGAAAATATTGTTGTCAACAAGATAAGTAACTAAAACACCGTTTAAAGTCCAACAGGCAAAACAGATCGTAAATGCCAAAGTATTCAGAAACAGAATTCTGTGGGCGGAAGATAAATTTGCGTTCATTGTTTCGGTTTTTTTTAATAATCTAGTTTACTTGCACAAAGATATTATAAATAAGACATTTTTGTCTTATTATAGATTTTTTTTCTATTTTTGTGTCATAAATCATGTTATTCTATACATAAAGCGATCAATGGAGTATATGATTCGAGGTTGTATTATCATCATTTCAAGTAATTAAAATATTCATTATGAGGAGTATTACGCGGATGGAAATTATCCTATATGTTCAGAAGCAGAAAAAAAGTACACATTTTTACTCAGCCTTATTCCGGCAGATCCCGGCACCTAACGTCCCCAATAGGAAGAATGTTTTATTTGGAGATCACTACAGACTTAGATTCATACAACATAATATCAATGAAGATGAATAAATACTACGCGGGCATCTTTCTTTTCATGGTTTTCATCTACGCATTCTACAATAGAGAAATTTATACTGAAAAGGCAGATTACGGTGATTTTAAGCTTTCAGAAAAAGCCTTGAACGGTGAGAGACTGTGGCTGGAAAATAATTGTAATGCTTGTCATCAACTGTATGGTCTGGGGGGATATTTAGGCCCTGATCTTACTAATGTTACGTCCAGGCCTGATAAAAGTGATGAATATCTAAAGGTAATGATGATCAGCGGGATCAAATCCATGCCCAAATTCGATTTTTCGCCTGATCAGCAGGACCAGATCCTACAATTTTTAAAAGAAGTTGATAGAACGGGGTATTATCCAACACAGAATGCTGTGATCAATTATGGCGGATGGGTAGACTATCCACAAAAAGTAAAAAATGAAAAATAACGCTTATCCTTTCTATTATATACTGATCGGGCTGCTGAGCCTGGTACTGTGTCTTTTTGTTGGTTTTTTATCTGGTGTACAGTATGCGGTTCCGGATTTTGCTAAAACCATATTTCCATTTACTGTTCTTCGGCCGTTACATACTCTTTTTGCCCTTTCATGGATCTTTATGACAGCTATTGGCGGGATCATGTGGTATATCCAGAATGATAAGACAAGCTCAGGGATTATGAAGTGGCAATTTTGGGTCTTTACATTTACGGGTATATTGATAGCGGCTTGTTATATATTCAAGAAATTTGAAGGAAAAGAATACCTTGAATTTCCTCATGGTTTCTATGTACCTATTCTTTTAGGATGGATCTTGTTCGGAATTTATTATTTTCGTGTGATGTGGCGTACTTTTTCCCGTTGGCCTGTATATTACTGGATGTGGGGAACGGGAATCGTATTGGTGATTTTTCATTTTACAGAAGCTCACCTCTGGATCCTGCCTTACTTCAGAGAACACTATACTCAAAACCTTACGATGCAGTGGAAAGCAGGCGGTGCCTATGTAGGGGCATGGAATATGTTGGTATACGGTACCTCTATGTATGTAATGGAAAGAAACAGTGGAAAGTCAGGTTACAGCCATTCAAAAACGGGATTCTTTTTTTTCTTCCTCGGTCTTATTAATGTGATGTTCAATTGGGCACATCACATTTATCCCGTTCCGAATGCAGAATGGATCCGTTATTTAGCATATATCATCAGTATGACGGAATGGATCATCCTGCTAAGAATCATCTATCTTTGGAAAAAAGATATTCCGGCACAAAGTAAGAAACAGTTTTCAGTCTCTTACCGTATGCTGATGCTATCAGAGTTATGGATCTTTCTGAACCTGTTTTTAGCATTGTTGATTTCCATTCCTGCCATTAATCTTTTTACACATGGAACACACATTACGGTGGCTCATTCTATGGGAACTATCATCGGGATTAATACCACTATTCTGTTGTCTTCTGTAAGTTTTATCCTGGAAATTGTAAAAGGAATGAGACCAAAAGTTAAAAAGACTATTTTTCTGGGAAGCCGGATCTTTAATGCTTCATTCTTAGGATTTTGGCTTATATTGCTGGTGATGGGAGTTAAACGTTCAAAATGGATTTACTTTTCAGAGCAGATCTCTTTTGGTATGTTTCAGGATTCTATGCAAGTTTTACATATTATATTTGGCTTATTTGGAACTGGCTTAATCATAGGGATTTGTATTATAATCTATCCAATGATCAACCACACCATTGCTATACTCGTTAGGTATAAGACGAAAACTGCACAACAAAGAAGACTAGATGCTTTTAACCACCTGGGCAATGAGTCAATAAGGAAGAGAGATTGAAAAGTTTTAATGATGGCTGCTTCAGACAAAATTTATAGGCGATTTTCGTTTTCTCGCAGATAGTATATTGCCTCTTTTACTGCTTGCACTGGATTTTTAGGATCAAAACCAAGTTCTGTCCGGGCTTTTGAAATATCAAAATTTTGCTGAAGTCCCGAAAACATGGCAATGTCTTTATTAGTAAGCAATGGTGTTTTTGATGTAATTTTGCTTACTATTTCCATTAGCCATGCAATTGCGAAAAGTATGGGTTTAGGAACAGCAGTGGGTAATTTAATGTTCAGTTCAGGCAAAAGTTCTTGAGCAATTTTGGTTGTTTCTTTAATCGACATACATTGTTCGTTTGCTAAAATGTAGCGTTCGCCGGCTCTGCCTTTTGTTGCTGCGAGGTAGCATCCTTCGGCAACGTCTTTTACATCAATCCAATTAAGAGTAATATTGGTTTCTATAGGGATTTGTTTTTTCAAAATCAGGTTAATGATATTGTAAGATACATTTAGCGGTGCAAATGATTCACTACCAATCATGGCAGACGGCAATACGGCAACCAATTCTATATTGTGTTTTTTGGCCAGGTCAAAGGCCATTTTTTCACCGTCGTTTTTTGAGTTATAATACATATCCCTGCGATCGGGATTGTAACCGTTGCTTTCTTTTGTCGGAAGTTTGGTGTAGTTCAACGCAGCAATAGAACTTACATAAACAATGCGTTTTACGCCAGCTTGTGCAGCAGCTTCTATCTGAAGGCGGGTTCCTTCTATATTGACATCATAGATTTCCTTTTTAGGGTCTTTGGCCCAAAGTTTAAAAGCAGCACCGACCGCATAAAATGTTTGTATACCTTGCAATGCAGTGGTCAGAGATTGCATGTTTGTTATATCGGCTTGTACCACCTCGCACTCCAGCCCTGCAAAGGGTGCCGTATTTTTGATGTTGCGGACAGCCGCACGCACGGGAACGCCTTTTTTTATCAGCAGTCTCACAAGGTTATTTCCCAGATGCCCATTTGCACCTGTTACTAAAGCCAAATTTTTCTGTACCATAATTTTTAATTGTTTAATATATGAGACAAAATTCGGCAAAGCTTTTCTAGGTATACTTCACAAATGTTACTTAATGTCAATTGTGATTAAAATTTTTAATGCTACAAATTTGTCATGTTTATCACTTAAGTTTATAAATGTGATTCCTTTCTTATTCGGCTTAGACTCTTAGGGTCCATGCCAAGAAATGAAGCGATATATTGTAATGGGACATTCTGTAAAATATGCGGATAATCTTTTATAAATTTCCGGTATCGTTCTTTACCACTTAATGTCGCCAGTTCTTTTGATCTATGATCATTATAGACAAGCGATTGCTGAAAAACCGAAATGCTGAAGTTTTTAAAAAGGGTACTCTTTTCGGTCAATATATCCAGATTATTTTTGCTAATTCTCAACAGCTTACATTCTGTAATACATTCCAAATTTTCATTGGATTTTGTCTGATTAATAAAATTAATGTATGAGGTGATAAATCCAGGTGGACAGTTGATATGAGTGGTTACTTCATCTCCATAATCATTGTAGTGAAAAAGTCGTAGGTATCCCGAAACTACAAAGTACAAATACTTTGGTATCATGCCTTCTTCTTCAATCACTCGGTTTTTAGGAAAGAGTGTGGGCTCAAAATATTGTAAACACCATTTTCTCTCAGATGGCGGTATAACCGGTGAGATTAGTTTGAGTAATTTTCATGCATTTTACAAAATTAGAGAATCATTTTTAGATATTATTTTTGGATGATGTTTTCATTCATCAAATTAGTGAATGTTGTTATTTCTTAGTCAAATCCAAATAATGGTATAAAGAAATTATTAAAGTATGATTATTTTCTATGCGGTTTTTCGTTAAATAAATGCGATGGTTTAATTATCCTAGGCCTAGCGTAAGCGATTTGTCCAGGAAAATATCCGCTCCTCCATAAAGCCTGTTTTGTGCCAGATACTGATTCACCAATTGTTTGTCTGTATTCAATATCATCTGCTCATAAAAAGAGAGACCTATCAAAGATTGGTTCTGTTGTTTCCACACGGGAAATTTTACGCCCGTCTGTAATCGAATGCGGTGAGTTACATCAGTATTCAGAAAGCGATGTTCCGCTCTTACACTAGTACTTAGCTTGAATTTGCCTAACACAAAATCATGTTTTAATTCTTCATAAATCCGATGTTCCGCACGCTTTTTTGAAATAGGAAATTCTCCGTAAGGATAAAGGATTATCCATTCGTAACCCGCAGCAATTTTCCAATGCCTGTTAAACTCATAGTCGGCTCCTATTTTTAGTTTTGATTGTTGCCAGTTTCTAACGAAATCATTCCTATTCCACGAATACATTGTCTGCACGTTAATGCGGGGCAGTATCTTATACGTTCCTGTGTAATACCACCACGAATTAAACTCATTGACTGTTTGTGCGCAGACAGGCAAAGAGGATAAAAATAATAATAGAGTGAACGTTCTCAAAAAAGGGATAGCAATAGCGTGCAATAATGAGATTTTTGAAATCATTTTCTATTTACTTTTTATTTAACTTATATTTATGGACAAGACTTTTCAGGATTAACGGTATCAGAAGGAAAGCAACAAAAAGAAAGGTTATCTGAAGTCCGAAAAACATTCTTTCGGATTGACTCGCTGCTTCGGGTGCGGATTCTGTAGCCTTCATAAATAATGTGCCCATTAGCGAGGCTCCTGTAATAAGCCCGATATTACGGGATAAATTCAGAATACCAGAAACAGCACCTGTCTGCTTTTCACCTACTGTTGACATTATAGAAGTATTATTGGCTGCCTGAAACAGTTGATATCCCGGAGTTAGCAGGATGATTCCGATAACATATCCTACCCATCCAAAAATACCGGGCAGTAAGGCTAAACATAGTGTCCCGGCAAGCAATATAATCAAGCTTGTATTCATAGTAAGCTCAGTACCAATATTATCTACGATCTTCCCTGAAGGAATGCCAGTGAAAATGGAAATCATCGGGCCTATGGACATTATTCCACCTACCACGTCATTACTGAACCCTAAACCTGACGCAAGGAAAAAAGGACCGACAATCAGCGTAGTCATCATCAAGCATGAAACAATTAAATTTCTCAGTAATGAACTTATCAGGAGTTTATTTTTAGTGATACTGACATCTATCAGGCGATGTGTTCTGCGCTTCTGTACCAAGAAAAAAAGCATTCCCAAAAGAAGTGAAACCAGAAATAACAGAAGTGTGTATATATTGAAACTTTCTTTACTGATGGTCATTGCTAATGCATAGGTTCCTACCGTAAACGAGAGCAGTAGCATATCGGCAAAATGTATTTGTCCAGATCTGTATATAGGCTCTTCTTTTGTGAGAAAACGTTTTGCCAGAAAAAAAAACTGTTATTCCCAAAAAAGTAAGCAGTAGAAAAATAGACGGCCATCCAAAATGGGATAACAGTAATCCTCCTGCTGAAGGTCCTATTGCAGTTCCGATGGCAGACATTGTACCCAGAATCCCCATAGCAGTTCCAGTTCTCTCCTTTGCTATATTCCTTTTAACCATTGCCATACTTACCGTCAACAATATAGCAGCTCCTACTCCCTGAATTGCCCTCATAACAATTAATAACCAAATATTAGACACATACGCCGACGCTAATGAAGAAAGCGTAAATACAACGATTCCGAAAAGTAACGTTTTTTCATGACCATGTTGATCTGCCAACTTGCCTGCAATGGCAACAAATGCAGTAATAGTAAGCAGGTAAGCAATAACAACCCATTGAATGGCCTGGAAGCTCGCCGCAAAAAAAGCAGTTAATGAAGGAAGTGCAATATTAACAATGCTGGTTCCCAAGGAGGCTAGCAATATGCATAGTGAAATTGTCGTTAACAATCCTTTATCAGTGTATTTCATATTCGGTATTTTTTATGTTTTTTGAGTTTTTGGACAATTAGCTATCATTCTTGCTGTACCGTATAATCCGATACAATACACAATATGAAACAAGGCTACTTTCAGGAGAATAATAGGCTGTCCGGTATATTCGGAAAATGCCACACCAAAATTTAGTATCGGCTGGATGATGAAAATACTGAACATGAATGTAGTCAGGCCTGTGATTAATGCGGTAGCAAAAGTAGGGCGATGCAGCCACTTCTGTCCATATAGCGCAATGGGTACAAAGGCGAATAGCATTCCAAGACAGTAATGCGCCGTCCAACCGAGATATAATGCTTTCCCCTCAAGTTCTTTTTGCGAGGATAGGCTTAAATGAGAAATTATCCATTGGCCTACAAGCAACAGTCCGTGAGAATGTACTCCAAAAACCTTTAGAATGATAGTCCAAATATCCGTTGAGAATGTTCCGACAATTCCCGTAAGTAGTATTTTTCGTATTATTTTCATACACCTTGCATGTTACAGCTGCAAAGGTATTATAGAGCTTTACCCAGATAATAGGACAAAAATGAAGTTGAATGGGACTTATTTAAAATTGTTTCTGAACGCTTCTGGAGAATAGCCTGTATGTTTTTTAAAGAAACGGATAAAATAAGAGACATCTTCATATCCAAGATGCCATGAGATTTGGTTAATCTGATTGGTCGTGGCCAAAAGATAGCGTTTTGCTTCAAGCAAGATATGATCGTTAATGAGCTTTGAACATGTTTTGCCTAAAGTTGCTCTTGTGATGGAATTTAATTGGTAGGTAGTCATATTCATTTGATCAGCATACCAAAAAATCTGTTTATGATCAGAGATGTTATCGGCTATCAACTCCTTAAATTCTTCTAAGCGTTTTAACTGATAAGATTTTTTTTCATCAGTTTGAGTTGTAATAAGATTATGTTTTTGTCTTAATAATTCTACAAAAAGCAATTGAAGATTTACTTGTATGGCATATTCATATCTATATTTTTTATCAGATATTTCTTTTTTTATTGTTGCCATTAAAGACAATATTTTTTCAAAAGATTCAGGGGCAGCTGAATAGTAGCTATTCTGACTGATTTCCTTCAGTATCTGATTTGTTGTGATATCATAATTCAGGTAAAATTCATCCGTAAACTGTAAAAGATAGCCTTTGCTATTTGAGCTAAGCATAAGTTCATGAACTTGCCCCGGATGTATCAGGTAAATACATCGATCAACCAACGGATAAGAAATAAAATCAATAATGTGCTCGCCGGTACCGTTTTCTATAATGAGCAGGAAATAGAAACTGTGCCTGTGTAGTTCCTGCACCATATCTTTGCCAGCTAAAAGTTCACGCAAATTCCAGATAATAAATTCTCCCGAAGTACCAGGCTCTTTTATCCTTGAATGAATATTTCTAACAGGTATTATTTGCATTATAGTAATAATATTCAGTATCTGTCTACAAAATTAATTAATATTTCGTTCCATTATACTATCTAATCATTCGTTGATTGCGATTAAATCATTTTGGATATAATGTTTTTCCAAATTGATCTTCTCCCCAAGAAAACATCTGTATTTATTATCATATCATTGATACGGATATCCTTTTCCGATCCGCATGTAGAAAATATTTCAAAAGAGAATCACAATGAGCCAGTTGGTAGCCGTTTAAAAATGAGTAGTTCCGTCTGAATAAAGACTTAGCCATTGTGATATAGTTGTCTGTAAAAAAATAACCATCAGAGAATATTTGCTTTTTAAATTGAACTTCTCATCTTATAGTCTAAAAGCCCGCCCTTGTCAGGGAGTAGATCTTCGTTTAATTTCAAAAGTATGTCAGGTGATTCAACAATAATGCCTGATATTTGCGTATACTTAAAATTTTGAGTAGTTAATTCTAGATTTTTGTTCGTAGCAAAGTGTATAAACTCAAGAATTATTTTTTCATTGTCTTTTAATGCTTTTTCTGCCTCTCTTTCAAGTTGTTTAATATAATTTTCTCTAAAATCAGACATTTCACTCATAGTCGGTAGTCATTACTATTAAATAATTTGTAAGTTACAATCCTGTGGGTTAAGGTTTCTTATCAATCGATATTTTTTTTCATTACTATGAAAAAGTAGTGATTTTATATGATTTCTCTTGTTCAATTTTACATCACCAGCAATCATAAAAATCACAGTTATGAATATCGAAAGAACAGAATTTATAGCCTGGATGGAAAGAATCATGGAAAGATTTGACCTACTGAAAGAACAGATGATTAAGAACCAATCCAGATTTATAGAAGTAGACGGAGAGCAGCTTCTGGATAACCAGGATGTTTTACAGCTTTTAAAAATAAGTTCCCGATCATTACAGCGGTACCGGACTGATAAAAAGCTGCCTTACTATACTATCAGCGGAAAGCTGTATTATAAGCTTTCTGATGTCCATCAATTGATCCGGGAGTGTTTAAACTCTTGATAGTAGCAAGACATCCACCGCCAAATCATTCATCACCATTCCAATCTTTACGAGTCACTTAATTAAGCCTATACCTTCGTTCCATTAAATAAAATACAATGGAAGATGAATTGATAAATTCACAGGAATCTGGTGGACTCAAACCATCAACAGACACTTTGATAGTGCTGAACATTCATACCAACCAGGTTGAAATGGTTAAAGGAATTGATCAGGATGGGAATCTGCAAAAGGTTCCTCCACAAGAAAAAAAGGATAATGAGCAGTTGATCAGGGTTGATAAACACGGCGATCTATTCTCCAATTTCTTTTCCAACTTTTACCGGCAGCTTAAAAACCCCACGCATTTCAACTTTTTCAAGGTTTCAGAATATGATGCTGTCAATACCGCCAAGGATCTTCAGAAGTATGTTGATCAGGCATCCCCCGAAGAAAAAGAAAAGCTGAAAGACTACGAAGTTTTACCTCAACACAATAATAATCCCAAAAATCAAAATACAATGGACAACAACACAGACAATCAGGAATATCGTTTTCAGCTTGAACAGATCGACTGGAAAACGATGGAGAAATTCGGCCTTAATCAGGAGAAGCTTGAAAAGATGAACGCTATGGATTCATTACTCAGAGGTTTTAAAACCAATACATTAATTCCCATCACCATTAATCTGGGAACGGCAGTGAGCAAGATGGATGTCAGGCTTTCCCTTCAGACAGGAGATACAGGACAGGTTGCCATTCATCTGCATGGAATCCGAAAAGAGCCCAGTCTCAATAATAAATTCTTAGGTCATCAGTTCAGTGATGAAGACAAAAAGAACCTTAGAGAAACCGGGAATATGGGCAGGGTAGTGGATCTGGTCAATCCTAAAACCGATGAAATTATTCCATCAATCATCAGCCGTGACCGGCTCACCAATGAACTAGTAGCCTATAGAGCGGAGTATATGAAAATCCCTGATGAAATCAAAGGAATACAACTCTATGAACATCAGAAACAAATCCTGTTGGAAGGAGGACCATTATATCTTGAAGGGATGACCTCTAAAAAAGGTGAACTTTTCGATGCCACTGTACAATTCAATGCAGATAAGCGGTATGTAGAATTTCTGTTCAACAATAATCAGTCACCCCAACAAAACCAACAACACAATCAACAGCAAAGTCAACATATGGATCAAGAAGCTCCCAGAGTATTCAGAGGAAAAGAACTTGACGATTCACAGTATGAAAATTCAAAGCCGGACAAACCATTTATATCGATGGCCTCCAGGATGCTAAAGGTAAAGCCTATCAAGGCTATATTACTTTCAACAAAGAAACTTCCAAAACTGATTTCTCCTTCAATCATCCCAATAAGCTCAAAGAAGGGGCAAAACCTACAGAAGATCATAAAACTCAAACTACGGTTAACACCCAAGGTAAAACCAATGAAGCTACTAAAAATGTGAAGGAGCCTTTAGAATCAAAACAGCAACAGCCTGCCAATAAACAACAGGAAGATCAGCAAAAAAAGGTTAGAAATCCAAGAAGACAAAAATTATAATCAACATTTAAATCCATCATATGAAAGCAATCATTGCAGAAAAACCGAGTGTTGCAAGGGAAATTGCACAGTTGTTAGGCGTTCATGAAAAAAAAGAGGGTTATTTATCCGGTAACGGCTATTGTGTCACCTGGGCATTAGGACATCTAATCGCGTTAGGAATGCCTGAAAATTATGGTATAAGAGGCTTTAACAAAGCCTCTTTGCCTATCTTTCCAAACCCTTTTATTCTAACTCCCAAAAAACTAAAGACAGCAAAAGGCTATGAGCCTGATCCTTCGGCTTTAAAACAACTCAACACCATAAAACAAGTCATCAATCAATGCAGCAGTATTATTGTGGCTACAGATGCTGGAAGGGAAGGAGAGTTGATCTTCCGCTATATCTATCACTACATACAATGCAACAAACCCTTTGAAAGACTCTGGATCAGTTCCCTTACCGAAAAAGCAATACAGGACGGTTTTAAAAACCTCCAGCCTGGCGAAGCCTTTGACGGTTTGTATCAGGCAGCTAAAGCCAGAAGTGAAGCGGACTGGCTGGTTGGAATCAATGCTACTCAGGCATTAACCATTGCAGGAAACCAAGATGTTTATTCATTAGGCAGAGTACAAACACCAACTCTTGCTTTAATCTGTCAAAGATTCCTACAAAATCAGAACTTCACCAAGCAAAAGTACTTTCAAATCCAGCTGAATCACAGAAAAGAATATACAGACTTTATCAGTCTTTCATTATTGCAGTGGGAAGAAAAGAAGCAGACAGAACAAATCCAAAAATCCATAGAACGGGAGGGAAGAGCTGTTGTAGAAGATGTATCCATTACAACAGTGAAGGAACAATCTCCTTTACTTTTTGATCTCACAGAATTACAGAAAGAAGCCAACAGAAAGCTTGGCCTTTCTGCCGATGAAGTTTTAAAAGTTGCCCAAAGTTTGTATGAAAAGAAATTCATTACCTATCCCAGAACCGGCAGCAAGTATATTCCTGAAGATTTATGGGCGGAGATTCCTGAACTTGTCAGAATCCTCAATACAAACGATCAATTTAAATCAGCCATATCTACTTTAAAATTCGGAAACTTCAACAAGAGAATCGTTAATGATGTAAAAGTAACGGATCATCATGGTTTACTCATCACTACGAAAGTTCCATCCGCACTTACTGCAACTGAAAAAGCCATTTATGAGATGATTGCTTACCGTTTATTGGAGTCATTATCCCATGCCTGTACAAAACAAGTAAGCCAAATTATGATAAAAGTACATCATTATGAATTCCAGATCAAAGGATCAAAAATACTGGAGAAAGGCTGGCGTGCCATCAAAGGGATTCTATCTGATAATGAAATTCTCAATGATGCAGAAGCTCTTACAGAACTTCCAGAATTCAAAATTGGCGATGAACTGAAGATTTCAAAAACCGAGTTATTGAAAAAAACCACACAACCACCTAAACTTTATACAGAAGCTGATCTTTTATCAGCCATGGAAAACGCAGGAAGTTCGATTGAAAACAAAGAAGAAAAGCAGGCACTATCTACTATCGGTATCGGAACCCCAGCCACCCGAGCTTCTATTATTGAAACCCTGCTCAGCAGAAATTATATCATAAGGAAAAGCAAAACCCTGCATCCTACAGATAAAGGTTTACAGACTTATAACCTTGTTAAAGACAAAAAAATAGTCAATGTCCAAATAACTGCGGAATGGGAAATAGCACTGGATAGAATTGAAAAAGGTGAACTCAACAAAGACCAGTTCATGAACGACATCCAACACTACACAGCAGAAATCACCAGTGAACTTTTATCACTCCATATTCCCCAAGAAAACATCCCACAAATAAAATGCCCCAAATGCCAACAACATCATCTTATTATCAAGGATAAAATTGTCAAATGCCCGGATGAACAATGCAGTTGGATTCTCTTTAGAACTATATGTGGAATACAGCTTAGTATTAAAGATCTTACTTTATTATTAACTCAAAACAAAACATCATTAATCAAAAACATGAAGAGTAAAAACGGTAAAAAGTTTGATGCTTTTATCATTCTAAAAAATGATTTCAGTACATCATTTGAATTTGGAAGTAGAAATTAATTTCCAAAAATTAATATAATAAAGAAGCAGCTAATCAGCTGCTTCTACATTTTATCCAAGTCTAATCCCCTTTTTCATGTTCATGAGGTTTTAGCTTTGGATGCTTCGGTTGATTGGGAGGGTTTACCCTTCTCCTTCTGTCAGGTTCTCCATCTGGTTTTTTAGGCTTGGGTCCTGGCTTGATTGCTTCGATTGTATCCATACTGCAATAAAGATTAATTAATAATTATTTTGATATCAAAACAGATTAATACCAGATCAAAAGTAAATTTTTGGTCATCATTTTCATTACGGAAAGCCGTAATCATTGCTTTTTGGAAGGATGACAAAACAGTTTTGATTGGAACTATTTTTTTCTCGGTGCACTCCTTGTATGAGGTCGCACATAAGTTCCATCTTTTCGCGTATAACCTTTAACATGTACTGAACCGCCTGAATTTGATTGAGAACTATAACTCGAGGATGCTCTTACTGGTGAAGGAGAATACGATGAGGTGTTAGAATAGCCGCTATAAGCTGTATAGCTGGGTTTATAGGCCCAACCGTAATAATTTCCCCATTTAAGTTTGCTATAATTTTTCTTACCAGCTTTTGAAGACAAGAAAACTTCCGTATCTTTAGGAATAATGGTAACTGATCTACTGCTGTCACTGCTGTAGTAAAGAGGTGTATCTTCCTGTAGTCTAACAGTGTAATAGTTTGTACATGAAATAACGGAGAGAAGTAATACAAGATAAAGTAACGATTTTTTCATTGTAGTTAATTTTATATCTGCAAATCTAAATGAACTTTAAAGGAACTAATTATGGTTTTCCGTAGTCTCAGAATTTTACTTTAGGAATGCTTAAAACCTTGACTAACAAATAAAAAAATAAACCTATGGGAAACTCACTAAATATTTGCTACCTTACATTATCTCTTAAAGACTAAAACTAATGGCAATTGAAAAATCTACAGGTTATACTGAAACAGAAAGAATATTAGCAAAACTATGTGATGCTACTTTCTTAAAACTATGGTCTTATCCAAATCCTTACAAAGAAGATACAAAGGAATTGTGCGATTTAATGGCTGTCTTTGACAATAAGATTTTTTTATTTTTTGATCGTGAAAGTAGGAAATTCGATAATTTGGAGGGTGATATTGATGTGCAATGGAAACGCTGGCACAAAAATGTAATTGAGAACCAAATAAGAACAGCGGAAGGAGCAAGAAGATATGTACTTGAAAATCCCGATAAAATATATTTAGACAGTAAAAAAACAACACCTTTTCCGATACTCATACCTCGTGAAAATTTAACTATATATAGTATTATTATTGCTCATGGAGCGGCGGAAGCTTGTTTGCGGCATTCACCCGAAAATATTAACGGAAGTCTTGCTGTAACTTACAGTAAAAGGGAAAGATTAGGACTTGATATTCCTTTTCTTGTGGAGCTCGACAGTAATAAGCCTATTCATATTTTTGATACCTTTAATTTAGAAATCATTCTTAAAGAATTAGATACTGTATACGATTTTTCTGAATATCTTTCAGAGAAAGAGAAGGCTTTAAAATACTATGATAGTATTATTTATTGCGGAGAAGAAGACCTGTTAGCTAATTACTTTCAAAACTTTGATTCGGTAAAGCAAAAACATTTTGTTGGAGTAACAGATGAAAAGGCAACCAGTATTATGATTTCCGAAGGTGCGTGGAACTCCTTTGAAAATTCGGCTTTGTACAAAAGGAGAAAAGAAGCAAATAAGATATCTGAGCTGTGGGATAATCTACTTCAATATACTACTCAAAATGCCTTAGATGAAACTCTTAAAGGAAATAGTAACATCTTTAAAGGTGAAAGCGCCATTTGTGAAATGGCTAAAGAACCTAGATTTTTTAGAAGAACGTTGTCCGATCTTATGACACGAGCTATAGAAGGATTTCCTGGTGATGGGACAACGCTTATGCGTAATTTATCTATTATGCCATCCTTTTATAAAAATACAGTTTATGTCTTTTTACAATTACACGATCCTAGAAATAAGGATTACGATAATGTATATAGACCTAAAAGACAAGCGCTGCTTGAAATTGCCTGTGGTGTTACAAAAAACAAATTTCCTAAATATGAAAAAATAATAGGGATTGCTATTGATGCTCCTAAATTTACTCAAACCAATTCTGAGGATTTCATTCTACTTAACGCAAAGGATTGGTCCGAGGATGATATTTTGTATTATTCGGATGCAAATAAAAACATTAATTTTTTAGAAACTAAAAAAATGGTTAAGGAAACATTAACTGTTAGGGATTTTCCAATTAACAATAATTTGAGCCGTCATAAAAAAATTGGTAGAAATGACCGATGTCCTTGCGGCTCTGGAAAAAAGTATAAGAAATGCTGTATTGGTCTCAAGTAGTAATATCATTGGTCTATAATCATTAATACAGAAATGGTTTTTATTAAACATTTATCTATCTGTTAAGCGTATATAATTTCATCTTTCAAATAAGAAAACGTTTGTAAATTTTGTAAGGGGTTTACTGTTAGCTTATTAATGTTTTTAGTACGCTTATCAGCTTCTCTCTTTCCCCACTTCCCGTCGTCGAAAACCTTACCAAAGGAATTTTATACTTCTCCAAGATTTCATTTTTCATGAGATCTCTTTCAGCTTGTCGGCTCTCTATTTTATGGTATTCATATCCATCGACTTCTATGGCTAATACAGGGTTTTTTCCTAGCTTGTTGTAGATCAGAAAATCAAGATGTGTAGCGTGATGTCTTGCGTAACGCTCTTCTTCAGGACTTAATTTGGAAAAATCTAACAATAAATTTCTCAATGGATGATGCAGAATAACGCCATATTTTGAAAATTGATCGTCGGACAATACTTCCCTGATTAACGCATACATTAGATTCTCACTGTCGAAAACAGATTTATGTTTTTGATTTGACAAAAGGGCTCTTCTTTTTTCTTCATATCCTTTGTACAGGTAATCGAAAATAGAATGTACCTCACTTTTGATCGTGCTGAAATTATTATAATCAACATAGCGGATCAGATCCGAGATGTTCGTGTCGTTGTCACTTTCATTTCCGTTCACCAATAGGATCAGCTGATCTTTTGCTCTGGAAATAGCTACATTCAGACGGTTGGGATTGTCGGTGAATTCAGAGATTTCATTATCTACCGTGGATAGAATAATCACATCATTTTCTCGTCCCTGAAATTTATCTACCGTATCAGCTTTGATATCTGTTCCCTGAAATGTTCTTTGTAGCGATAAGGTCTGATTACGATAAGGGGTTACAATTCCCAGATTTACACCTTCCAGCTTTTGCTGAGGAATGATTTCCTGAATAATTACATCAATCTGTCGCTGATTCTCTCTTTGTCGGGCATGGTTGCCTTCAGTTGTTTTATAGACTAATAAAGGTTCTCTTTCCGTTTGTCCTTCTGAAAGGATAATTAATTGATCATTATAAAACTTACGGTTACAAAAATCAATGATTTTAGGATGGCAGCGATAATGTTCCTTTAACAGTGTTTTAGATACATTCGGAAATACTTCTATAATGGAAGAAAGCAGGCTATGATTGGAATAACGATATGGTTCCGGGATATCATAGTTCTTAAAGATCTGATCTGTATTTTCTGCTGTTGCAGAATCCACTACATTGGGGAGCTGTTTTAAATCTCCCACAATGACGGTCTGTTTTGCGCAGGATAATGCGAGTACACCTGTTGCAAGATCCACCTGTGAAGATTCGTCAACAATGACATAATCGTAGACTACATTTTCAGCAAGACTTCTCCTTAACGAGTAGGTTGTACTCATGATGACAGGATAATCTTTAATAAATTCTTCTGATTTAAAACGAAGATCCCATTCGGTATATTCTGAACGTTTCTGTTCTTTATATTTTTGGTAGAGTTTGTTTTTAAACAGCTGCATCGATCCTTCCGTATATTCTTTCATTTTATCATGGAAGCAAAAATGCTGTAATGTATTGTGAAGCTCCTGTTTTCTTAGGTCAAGCTCTGAAATTTTTACTCCATAGTATTTTGACTGAACAATCCTGATCATCTCTTCATATGATAAAGTATAAAAAATCTTATCTCTTACTCCATACAGAAAAGGGAATATCAGTTTTCGCCACCAGTAAAATCTCTTATCTTTTTTCTCATAATCTTCCAAAGTAACCCATAATGAAAGCAGCTGGTCTGAACTGACATTCTTTTTAAAACGGATTTCGGTTGCCAACGCGACATCATCCGTAAAATGCTGATGCTCTGTTTTGATCTTATCGATTTCCAGCGCAAGTAAAGCCAGTTCATTCTTTAGTTTCAGCTTTTCAGAAAGCTCAGTAAAAAGAAGAGGAATAGAATGCATAAGGGATTGTTCCTGTTCTTCCTCTAATCTAAAATCTGATAGATCCGGGATTTCAGTCTGAGCATCGATAAATTCCTTTTTATTCTGGCTGCTTCCCAACAATGCCGCTATAAAAGAAACCCCATTGCTCTCCAGTTTCTCAAATACATTTTTTGTCGCCGAATTATTGCTTGAAACTACGGCCACACTTTGCTTATTCATCACCGCGTTGGCGATAATATTAAGAATGGTCTGGGTCTTTCCTGTTCCCGGAGGACCTTCAATAACACTTAACGGATTTGAAAACGCATTGTCAACTCCCTTTTTCTGACTTAAATTAAAACCGAAAGGAAAGATTTCAATAGGAGAGGCGTGGTAATTCTTTTCGGGTTCTTTTCCGTTAAGGAAATTATATAGAATAGAAGTCTCAGGAATAAAACGGATACTCCCGTAGCTATTGGCAAGAATATTATTACCTTCCTCGGTCTTCAAACCAACGCTAGCTGCAATTGCCTTTACATAAGAAAAAATATTTCCGGCTCTCTCACTTTGAATAGCAGATCTCACCATCTTAATTCTATGTTGAGGATAAAAATAGGCTTTACCACTGCTTTTATACACAACGACACACTTATTGTTCTCAAAAGAATAAGATTCTATCTCATCGGTCTTGTCTTTACCATCAATGTGGATAGATTCTTTTCTAAGGGTATTTGGAGTGGGTTTTAGCATGGTTATTAATTGTTTACAAATATAAAAGACATGAAATGAAAATATTGACTTTTAAGATTTCTCAATAAATTCTCTTTTTAAGGTATTAAAAAATTACTACATTGCGTTTTTATAAATATATAAAAATGTTGACTCATTTAAAGTGCTACTTATCCGGCTCCTACAATGCGGATTCTTCAAATATTTATGGTATACTTCGAGAAAAGGAAATTGAAGTATACGAATTTTATGATGGTTCAATTGGTACATCATTCCAAGATATTTTGAAGCGTAAGCTTCGACAAGTTGATTTTGCAATTTTTATATTAACTAAATATAATGAAAATACAATCTATGAAATCGGAGTTTGCGAAGGATTAGGAATACAGTCGCTGATTATTATTGACAAAGAATTTGAAAAAGTTCCTTTTTTCTTAGAGAACAAGCTTTCTCTTAGTGCTAATCTCAATGATGAAAAATTATTAAAGATTGCTATTGACGCATTTGTAAGTGAATTACCTAAGAAAAAGAAGAATCCCGAAAGAATTTATATAAATCGTATGCTTACTGATACTTACGATGAGAACATAAAAAATATCTTCAGATCATTACTAATTCAAACAAGAAATCTCCGTACTACAGGTAGTGGTATTGAAATGGAGTATGTCGTTGAAGAGATTTTTAGAACACTCCGTATGAAATATGTTCATAACTTGAAAAATGAAGATATAGGAGTTGATTTTGCAATTTGGAATGACGTTCTAGGTCGTGTTATTGGAAATCCTATTGTAGTAGAATGTAAAATTGGGAACAGCAATGTGATTCTTTCTGCTGTTGAACAATTAAAATTTCTTACGGAAAAATCTGATTCGTCTTTAGGCTTGTTATTATACCTAGACAGAGTTAATAATAGAATCAATTTTGATTCACAAATAAATCCTTTTATAATAGCATTCGATCTTGAAGATTTTATAGAAGCCTTAATCTATGATAAATTTGAAAATATTATTCTAAATAAAAGAAACTACGGGTCTCATAAAAATCTACACTAATGGCTAGGTATTCTAATCGACATATCAGGAAGCTTTTATTGGAATCGGATACAGCTCCAAATAGTGATGTTAAAGGTGATAAGCTTGAAGAATTAGTAAAATACTTATTTGACAAAATATCTGGAGTAAGTTTTTATGAAAAAAATGTTTTAGATGGTGTTCGCGCTCACGAATTAGATGTTGTATTTATTAATGATAAAAGAAGTTCCGATTTATATTTTTTAGATTTCGCAATTATTACAGAATGTAAAAATACAGCTTGTAGGCTAGGAAGCAACGAAGTAGGTTGGTTTGTTAGAAAACTTCAAGATAGAGGTGTAAGTTCAGGAATATTAATTTCATTGAGTGGTATAACAGGAGTTTCTGATGGAGTTAGCAATGCTCATAGCGAAGTGCTTAGTGCATTAAATAGAGATAAAATATTCATATTGCTTTTAAATAGAGAAGAAATAGAGACTTTGAAAACAACTCAAGACCTAGTTGAATTATTACAAAACAAGATACTGAAACTAACAATACAAAGAACAATATTTTGATAGCCTTAGGGGAATTTAAGATTAAAATGTCCAAAATACCAACTACATAATCTGTAAAGTATCAATAGAGTTGCTTCTAAATTTACATTATATCCAATTCTAATCCCCTTTAGCTTTGCATACTTTGTACAGGTAATTGACAATAGAATATACCTCACTATTGATCATGCTGAAATTATTGTAATCAATATAGCAGATCAGATCTGAAATGTTTGTGTCATTATCACTTTCATTCACATTCACCAATAAAATTAGATGATCTTTGGCTCTAGAAATTGTAATTCTATAAGATACTTTCTAAACTATTCAAAGTTATAATCTGATTCTTTATCATAATAATCGACATAACCTATTTGTTGTACACCAGTTCTTTCAATTACTTGATAAGAAACCTCATCTTTCTCATCTAATGTTGAATCAGTATTTTCAATAGTTACTATCTGATGAAATTTAGGTTCAATTATTATTGTAAGAAATCCTGAATCAGTAAAGTCACGTGATATAATTTTCCAATTCATTTTTATGACACTCCCTTCACCAATTTTAGGCTTAATATAAAAATTCCCTGTAGTAAAATAATCGGCTTGTACTAAAGTTCTGTTTTTTGGAAGTATAATTAGAGAATCATCTGAATTGCTATATTCTCTAACTGTATTAACGTACTTTGGATTATATATAAAATGTCCTTTTTCAGCTCCAACTCTTATAAAATCGCCCTCGAATTCAAGTTCTATTTTATAATCTTCGATGACAGCGGCTCCTGTATTTGTGATTTGTAGTTTTAACCAACAATATTGCTCCCAT
Organism: Chryseobacterium sp. X308; assembly: GCF_020733145.1. Classification (NCBI taxonomy): domain Bacteria; kingdom Pseudomonadati; phylum Bacteroidota; class Flavobacteriia; order Flavobacteriales; family Weeksellaceae; genus Chryseobacterium; species Chryseobacterium sp. X308. The sequence continues at coordinate 37,277 of NZ_JAJFZH010000007.1, read as the reverse complement.
TTAATTTTAGGCATCAAAGGGTTTCTACTCATATCTATCTTAGCAAACATATCGTTAAATTTTTTGAAACCCGGTTTGGAAGTGTTCAGGTCCAATTTATATTTTTCTAACAACTCATTGAAAGATAAACTCAAGTCTAAATCGTCGGCTCCAGAATCCATTTCCTTCTTAATCCTATATTTTTTAATTGTTTTTTGAAATTTCGGAAAACAGCTTATTTCATTTTGCCCATTTGGAAATAATACGGATATGCTTTTGACCTGGTGAAAATCCTCGTTCTTCACATACCAGTTATAAACATTCGGAAACTCTGATAGTTTACGTTCAAAGAAATCCCAAAAACATATTTGTATTGTGAATAATCCTAATTCAACATTTTGTAGACTTTGAGTTCTTACATACTCTTCAATTTTTTGATCTTTAGGCAATGATGTTGCTATAACAAGCTTGTTTAGGTCAGGTTTAAACAGCTTTGCTTTTTCAATTTCCTCCTGAATATCTTTTATTGAGATTCGATTCGGAGATCCATCTATTAGGTTTAATTTTTTATTCTTACACTGAATTCCATTATAGTCCTTGCCTCCATTCACCGGACCATAAATATCTACACCATGTTGTCCCTGTGCATTGTCAGAATTAAAATCAATTTCGTGAGGTATGTTCCATATTTCTCCCCAAAGTTTCAAGCAAAGAGTTTCAAAATCCTGCCAATTCTTTGGAGGATGAATATTAAAAGGAGATTTCATCAATTTTTATTTTTTTAAATATAAATATAACAACAAAAAAAGATGAAATAAAAAATATGCGAGGAATTAATTAATGTTTGGAGTTTCATAATGAAAAAAGATAAAGTTATAATGTAAAAAAATCAAAGAATTATATTTGCGTCATATTTAACATTGTATACCATATGAAAGAACTTATTGAAAAGATTAATGCAGAATTTGAATCATTTACTACAGAGTCAAACCAACAAGCTGAAAAAGGAAATAAGGCAGCAGGAACAAGAGCCAGAAAATCAGCTTTAGAACTCAGCAAATTATTCAAGGAATTCCGTAAAGTATCAGTAGAGGAATCTAAGAAATAATAAAAATTCCAAAATAAAAAATCCCTATATAAATAGGGATTTTTCTATTATAAATACTACTTCTATATCATAGAGATATAACTAAATATTCCATAATTATAGCCACTATTATCTGAAAGTCTTTCAATACGCATATGAAGCTTACTTAAGTTATCAAAAAATGCCTATCATGAAGATCATCTGAATCAATAGGTATGTTTAAAATATTATAATCACATACATGTGCATTTATCGCATTTGATTCTAAACTGTTGCGTATCTTACTGACATAATAATGATCAAAAGAAAATAGCGGAGTTTCTTCAAATAAGGTCAGGTTTGATCCTCTCAATAATATTGTCTAGCTCCAGTGAATTACACCGTACAAGATTCTCACGTCTGGTACAAATCGAAAATATATTAGACATCTTAATTGTTCATTTTTTATTTAAACAAATGAGTTCTTCAATGTTTCCCAATCAAAAAAGTTAGGATCAATTGATATTTCAGCTTTAAACTTTTCTTCAGGTTGTATTCCAAAGTCTGTAAATGAAAGAGGCAAATTTGTCAAAAGATGATAATCCTTAATATACTCGTTTGTTATCCAAGCATTACCAAGAACACATATAGAATTGTAATATAATATAACCTGCTCAAAGTTTGATAACTGAGCACGCAGCATTTTCACGTAATCATATTTAACCTCATCAGTAAATAATTTATTTTCTTGAGAATGTACATATTTAACCGTTTGAAATAAATGACGATAATAATGTCCAATTTTAGTCCCATGTCCAGTAAAGGGTTCGTACTGCTGAATAAAAACAGCTTTTTTTCCATTATGATTTATTTCTAAATTTTTCAATTTTAATACTCTTAAACCAATCTTATTTTCATATTTTTCTTTATTGCTCAAAAACTCAGAATATATATTTTTTTCACATTCTAATCTCTTTAAAGTAGCTTTGAAAAAATCAGTAGAATTAATCTCTGGAGCAATATGAGAGAAAACACTATCACTTACATGTCCAATTCCATAGAAAAAAATCAAATAAGCCAAATTAGTCAACTGCTCTTTACTAAGTTTTATACTGTCAGTCGAAGTATCATAATTGCATTCCAATACAAAATAAATGTATCTTAATTCAAAATAATAAGTTGTAAATACTTTTCTACCCAAAATTATATTCTGAATATTTTGCTCTTCCACATTCTCTCGATGTATTCTTATTAATTCAAAAAACCTATTCTCAAATCTTTCTATGACGGTATCATCAGCTTGTTTAGCAAATTGGTTTCGCTGTTCTTTATTTGCTTCATACTGAATGTAAAAAGCCATAAAAGTTAAAATTGATGCAATCCAAGCGATTATTGGCCCTGCTGTACCTCCAAAAGCATCACCAATAGCACCTCTATGTCCAATATCTTTATCATAAAAGTATCTTGATTGAATCAATTCGGGGCCATTTTTATAAAGTATTATTGCTACTATTAACCCCAATATACCTAATATTAATAGTCTATCTTGTGTTTTCTGTTCCAAAATTTAATATAATTAGTTCTTAATAAGATAAATAAATTATTATCAATATAACCACATCTACCAAACAATATCTCCATTATCTTGTATTCTCCTGGCGTTGACTCTATTTTTGACCTTTGCAAGAGTTATAACTTCAGGATGACCTCTGACATATTCTTTTTCATAATAGCATTCCTCAATTTCAAATTCGGTAATTTGCAATAGCCCAAATTCTTTTTCGACAGACTCAGGGTGTACGGCCAAATTATCAGTTCCAAAATCATTTCCGACACTTGGATAAATTATACAGTCAAAATTAAAAGAAGGATTGGGATCATTCCTAATTTTAAGAATTCTTTCAGAAAACATAGCACTAATCAAATACTCATAATGATGAGAAACAGGTTTTGTAAACTCTCTTCCTAATAATTTAAAATAATGTCTTGACCATTCAACCCAGAGTTTAGAATGATTATCGCCGTACTTTTCAAATGCTGCGGTTGCCTTCTGTACTCCATGATTAAAAGGAAGTGCCATGTCACTATGGGAAATTGGATAGGAAATAATTTCTTTTTGCTCTTTTGTTTTCCACAAGCCAACTGTGATTAGTTTACCCACTGGTGGTTTTATTTCTTTTAAAGCGGAGTCAATATTCTCTGCAACATATAATACACTTGTATTTGGAGTATTTGCTCTATTATATCGATTAATGCTTTTTACAATGTCTATAGGTGGGTATTTTAAAAAACTGATGTTAGTTAGTCTCTCATTTTTTTTTGAAACAGATTCATTAACAACAAGTCTATATGTATGAATTACTGATAATTTGTTAGCCAAAAGTGGAATATAATTAAAAGCATAATCTATATAATTTTTAAACATTTCAAATTCACTGGAATCAAATGAAGAGTAATCAAGTTCTTGAAGAGCAGCATCAAGTTCTTCATAGAATTTGAAAAGACTGATAAAATCACTTTGTTCAGAACTTGAAATTTCTTGATGCTGAAATATTTTAAATGATATATTTTGTTCTTGAGTGAAATGAACTCCATCTCTCCATCTTTTCAAAGGGGGAATTTCAGGTAAATCTCTGAATTTTAATTGCCAATTTGGTCTGATCATTAGTTTATAGTTTGTTATTCTCAAATATACAAAATGGGCATCTAAAATATGCAATACAACAAGATCGAAATCGAATAACATTTTCTATGAAAAGTAGAAGATTTCAATAATATAAACAATTAAAAAAACTGAATGTTAATACTAGTTTTTAATCTTACTATAAAGATCATCAAATTTTGAACTATTTAGAAGATAAGCAGAAATCATAGTTAAAACAAAAATGAATGATTTTTTGACTGTCACATCATCAACATCAATCATATTTCGTCCATGCGCAATTGAATTTCTATCTAGAGTATATTTATCAAACAAAGTGATAATAGAAGTATAAATTTGATGTATTCCTAAATTTGGAAATTTTAAACAAAATAACTCATTGAGTTTATCTTTTAATCTACCTTCTTCCTCATCTCTTCCAAGTTCATAATTTATAAAGCTTTCAAAAGCAGAGTAAAGTAGAAAATAGGAAAGTTTATATTTTTTTTCTTTTAAAAGTAGATGACTTTCTCCCAACAAAGAATAATAAAAAGGCATAGAATCAATATCTAGCGGCAATGCATTAACATATAAAATTGAATAAACAGCAAAATCATTTTGATTTATTTCGTAACTGCTGCCATAAAAACTACCATCGTAATGTACACGTGCTTTTAAATTATCAATGGATTTAATCCGTAGATTATTTATTCGAAAATTACCCGCATCAGTTCCAAAACCATAAACTATTAAAGCGTCATTATCTTTTTTCAAAACATCCAGTAAGAATTCGCACTCTTCATCGTTGCAAAAAGGAATATTGTACTCTTCACTTAATTGAATAAAATTGTCATAATGAAGAATGTGATTTTCTAATACTTCAGCCTCAACGACAGAATTGAATTTATTTTTAAAATTCCAGAAGTTCTGCAAATAATATTCCTTTTCACGCTCTCTCGTATATTCAGATATTTCGTAATCAGGTTCGTGATCAATTTTGATTATAAGTTTTTTTGTAATTAATATTCCAAGCTTAGCAAGAATATCATCTATAAGAGACTCTTTTTTTGAAAATTGGTTATAGTTCATTATATCATTTTTTTTAAATACGGTCTTAAGAATTTACAAGTTTTACTTGACAATCTTATACGTTCCAAGATTAAAAATTACTATCTAATCATTTTGTCAACTTCATCCTTAATTTTCGCTAAACTCGTAACAGTAAATCCAATTTTATATTCTCTCTCAAAATTATCATCAGACACAAAAAAACTACCTCCAAAAGTTATCGCAACGCCACTCATAGGAAAATTTGTAGCATCAATTTTTTTGCTTTTTGGTAAACTCTCTTTTTGATATTTCAGTCACTGTTACACCTGTAATAATGTAGTATTTCTTCAAATCATTACTTTCTGCAATTGTAGTAGCACTCTTAAGAATTTGTTTATCAATATTCTTATATTGTAAAATAGCTCTTGAAATATCTGTAACCAGATATTCATAAATTCTATCGTCTGTTGCAGAAGCGTTGATAAATAAGCTTAGAGCAGCCGAACTATTCTTCGTAAGTTTATGAGAAATTAGTTTATTTTCCGTTGGCGTAAAACTATTTATAGTTACAGAATCTCTTTTGACACTGATTAAACCAATTTCGTTTCCTGTAGTTTCCTTAGTGACTATTCGTCCTAATAATTCACCAAGATTTTCTCTATAAGCATCTATTCCAGCATCTTCAACATAAAGTCTGTCAAAAATATTTTTCAAAGCATTAGGGACGGGATCTGCTTGAGTTGACTTATCATTTTTAATTGAAGTATAGTCCGCTAATTGCATGGAAGTCACTGATAAACTATCTTGAGATAAAACTTTGACTGAAAAAACACATAAAAATGCAAGTAAAATTAATTTATTGATCATATATTTAGTTTTCTGGTTATCAATCAAATATGCAAATATTAAAACAAATTATTTATAACCCAGAAATTATTATATTAACTCTCATGATCAACAGCTTTGATTTGACTCCCCTCTTTAAAAAAGGTTAACTTGAAAAAAGGTTTTTCTAAATGAATAACAGCTTCCAAAAAAATTCCTAGCTGATATTTTAATGTATTATCGTATTGATCGGAAGTATAAGTTTTCAACTTTATAAAATCATAATTATAGCTTACAGTACTTGTACTCTTTTTCACTTCTATAATACATAAATTAGAATCATTTGAACCTCTTTTGTGTATTATAATATCCGGAAAAACAGCTCTGCTTGTTAGTTCTCTTTCAAGTTCACTGGCTTCAGAATCTTTTAGTAAACCAAATTCTTTTAAATCGTCTTTAAGAATCGTGATGGCTTTTTTATTATTATCTCTATCAACATCACCGTTGTATTCACAATCAACATTATACTTAGTAAATAATGCATCTAGATGCAGAGCAATTCTATGTGAGATACTTTGCTCACTAAGATCGTTTTTAAGTAACCAAGTATCAGAACTATCTAGAAAATTATCTAGAGCATTATTTACCAATTGAATAACTTCTGTATCATTCATACAATAAATATATTTATTGATTAAAACTTAAAAAAATATTATAATATTTAGATGTACTTTAAATCAATTAAATTAAGGAATTACTCTCAATTTTACTAAAAAATACATCTATGAAATTACTAAAAATCTAGAGTATTTTTTCAACTATTGCTATTGTTATTTTATCAATTGGTCTATATTAAACCAACAAAGATTACATCAAAGCCAGAAAAGAATTGAAAGAAACAGAACAAGTTCTCCAACAATGTTCGGAGCGTTACTACAAAGCAATTGGTAAATTAAATAAAATCCTAACTATCAGTCAGAATTTTATTTATTTATATTTCCGAAAAAATCTTCTAAAGTTATTTGATTTTTTTGGCAGATTTTAATCAAAGTTTTTAAAGACATATTGTAATCAGTCTTTGATGTTTCTAGTGCAATATTTTTTATTCTTCTAACAGTACTTTCCTCTACGCCGCATTTTGATGCAAAATCTCTCTGTGATTCCGCCTTTGAAATCCAGTTAAGATAAATGTATTTGCAAATTTCAATAATTACGTCTTTCTCGTCGTCCATTAGAACAAATTAAAAGAAAGGGTAAAAAAATAGTGCGGTTTTCTGTGCGCAATAAGGAAATATTATTATATTTGTAAAATAGGTTACAGAAAATGTAACTTTGCGATACTTCAAAGATTAATAGAAGCTATTGCTTAGAGTCTCAAATTCGAAAACTGGTAATTTTTAACATACGAGATGATAAGCAGGAAGCTCACGACCTAGGCGTGGGCTCTCTTATCTGTATGTAAGGTATACCAGTACCCCGAATTGGATAATGTAGAGTCCCATGCCGTTTTTTTCAATGCAGTTCGCTTTATCTCTACACAAAAAATCTAAGCCCGCTTTCAAAAATAGTATCAGACTACACGATACAATAGGAGGGTACAACCTATTGCGGCTTTAACAAGCTTACACGGGAACACATATTTCATTCATAGTATATTCTTTCCGGTGCCTTGCGGTCACTGATTACAGAACCTCACCAGTCCTTTTTCATACCAAAGGGCATCAGGAAAGTCTTTATCTAAAAAATGAATCAAAAAAACTACTCAACTTAAAAATCAGAAGAAAGAAAAAAGCCCCTTCCCATAGAGTTTGCAGACCAACGGGAAAGAGCGTAGTTCAGTATTTAATCTTTAAAAAATTAAAAACCTTTACAAATCTATGAAAAATTCCTATTACCATATAGGAGGCATTTTCTTTGGGCTCATGTTTACCACTGTAAGCATTACTACAAAAGCTCAAACACGCACCATTTCCGGTACCGTAACCTCATCAGGTAAACCACTCTCAGGAGTCGTAATCTCCCAAGAAGGTAGTGATCAGGTAACCATGACCGGCAAAAACGGAGCCTATATCTTACAGGTTTCGGCAGAAAATTCCATCCTATTGTTCAGACACCCTGATTATGCAGAAGAAAAATTCACACTCACTAATCAGAAAGTCGTTAATATCAGCTTAGAACAGAAAGTAAAGGGAATCGAAGAAGTTATTCTCAACGCTGGCTACTACAAGGTTAAAGACAAAGAAAGAACTGGTAGTATCGCCAAAGTTTCAGCAAAAGATATAGAAAATCAACCTGTTTTGAATGTGCTCTCTGCGGCTCAGGGAAGGGTAGCGGGAGTGAATATTGTACAGAACTCGGGAATGCCGGGAGGAGGCTATGATATTCAGATAAGAGGAAAGAACAGTCTGAGGGCTTTGGGGAATAATCCATTGTATGTAGTAGATGGGGTTCCGGTAGGAGGAGAAATGGCTTCCCAGTTTTCAGGAGCGGTACTGCCCGCCAGCAGTATCAATCCGCTGAATAGTATTAATCCTGCGGATATTGAGAGTATTGAGATTCTGAAAGATGCGGATGCGACCTCGATCTATGGATCTAGGGGAGCGAATGGAGTCGTGCTGGTCACTACCAAGAAAGGGAAGAATGGGAAAGTTGGTGCAGGTGCAGGAGGAGCAGGGAATCTGGGACTAAATGCAGGGACTTCCTATGCGGTGAGTTCTGTGATCAGTAATCTAACGATGATGAAGACTGAGGATTATCTAAGGATGCGGAGGCAGGCCTATCAGAATGATGGAATTTCTGCCTATCCGGCTAATGCCTATGATGTCAATGGAGTGTGGGATCAGGGGAGGTATACCGATTGGAGGAAAGAACTCATCGGAAATACCGCAGATGCTTTTACCGCGAATGTTTCCTTAAACGGAGGCAATGACAGAACAAGTTTTCTGGTAGGCTATGGGCACAATGAGCAGTCTACCGTGTTTTCAAAAGGGTTTAAGTATAAGGCGGATAATCTGGCTGCCAATATCAGCCACAGTTCTGAAGACAAACGTTTTCAGCTCAGTGTTTCCAGCAGGTTTTCCCTTCAGAAAAATAACGTACTGAGTGAGGATATTACCAGACAGGCTTACCTGATGGTTCCCTATGCTCCTGCTTTATATCTGCCGGATGGGAGCCTCAATTGGGAGAACAATTCCTTTAACAATCCGGCAGGGCTCTATAACAGCTCCTATTCCTATGAGAACAAGCAGTTTTTAACCAATATAAATGTACAGTATGAACTGCTGAAATATTGGTTTCTGAAGTTCAGTGGAGGGCTTAATTACCAGTCTTTTGATGAAAGGTCATTAAAGCCCAATACCATGTATAATCCTGCTTCCTATCAGGGGCAGTCCAGTGCAAGCTCGCAGTCATATAGAAGTAATCAGGACCGTTTTTCCTTTATTTTGGAACCTCAACTCAGTTGGCAGATGAAGAAGGGCAGACATGCCTTGGATGTGCTGGTAGGGACGACCTTTCAGCGGGATACAGGCAATCAGGGTTCTATGATCGGGATTGGATTTGAGAGCAATGCTTTTATAGAAAATATAGGAGCGGCAAGGACCAGGATTATTACCGATCAGATTAAAACGGAGTACCGATATGCCGCCTTCTTTGGAAGGGTGAATTACCAATATGCCGGAAGGTATATCCTGAATGTGACGGGAAGAAGGGATGGAAGCAGCCGCTTTGGTCCCAGCAATAAGTTTGCGAATTTCGGGGCCGTGGGAGCGGCATGGATATTCTCTCAGGAAGGATTTTTGAAAAATAAGAAATGGCTGAGCTTTGGGAAACTTCGTAGCAGCTACGGAACTACCGGAAGTGATAATATTGGAGACTATGGGTATCTGGATACCTATGATCTCTCGGAATACCTGTATAATAATACCGCAGGCCTCAATCCTTCAAGGCTGTATAATCCGGATTACAGCTGGGAAAAGACCACCAAGTTGGAAGCGGCTTTGGAGCTGGGATTTCTGAAAAACAGGATTAACCTGATCACAGCGTGGTACAGGAACCGTTCTTCGAGCCAGTTGGTGGGATATCAGCTTCCTTCCATAACTGGGTTTCCAAGTGTACTGGCGAATCTGGATGCCGTCGTGGAGAACTCGGGATGGGAGCTGGAACTCTCCGGGAGACCTTTTTCAGGTGGAGCTTTTCAGTGGGAATCAAACGTTAATATAAGTTTTCCAAAGAACAAGCTGGTTGCTTTTCCGGGTCTTGCAGGGTCTACCTATGCCAATACCTATGTCATAGGACAGCCTATTACTTCAGTAAAAGTATACCAGTATGAAGGAATTGATCCGGCTACGGGATTATACCGGTTCAAAGACTTTAATGGCGATGGCAAGATCACAGCGCCTGATGACAGGCAGGCTGTGGAGAATATAGGTGTACGTTATTTTGGAGGCTGGAACAATACCCTTCGCTATAAGAACTGGAACCTGTCGTTTCTTTTTCAGTTTGTGAAACAGAGAAACTGGAATTATAACAATATCATGCCGATACCGGGAACCATGAATAACCAGCCTCAGGAGGTACTGGATGTATGGTCTGCTGAGAATCCCGGGGGAAGCTATATGCCGTATTCTTCAGGCAGTAATGGGATCAGGAATCAGCTCCATGTGTTTTTTATGAACAGTACGGCAACGGTGTCCGATGCTTCTTTTATCCGCCTTAAGAACCTGGAGCTGGGCTATCAGGTTCCGGTAAAGGGCACATTTAAAAGTGTGAAAGTTTATTTTCAGGGACAGAACCTGCTGACCTTTACCAGATACTTCGGGCCTGATCCTGAGTTCAGGAACATTGGCTTCCTGCCGCCTTTAAAAACTTATTCCATGGGAGTGCTGATCACCCTGTAAATCTAAATGCTAAAAAAAAATAATAATGAAAAATTCTAAAATTAATATAAATCAATATCGTAAGGCGATGGTGTTCTGGAGGAATACGGGAATGATTCTGCTGTTTTGTATCCTTGCTTTCTCCTGTGAAAAGATGCTGGAAGTGGAAACGCCTTCCAATCAGATCGGAAAAGATAAGGTCTTTGCGGATGTTCAGACCGCTAATGCAGCGCTGGCTGGGTTATATGCAGGCTTAAGGGATAACTCACCGTTGTCAGGGGAGTCACTGGGACCTTTTCTGGGTGTCTATACCGATGATCTGGACTCCTATGCCTTAACCGATACCAATGGCGTACTGGCGCTGTATCATAACCAGCAGACCGATACCAATTCTACCGTGTATTCGGTATGGTCAACCGCTTACCAACATATCTATGCTGCCAATGCCATCATAGAAGGAATCAGAGCATCAGCTTTGCCGGGTAATGAAAAGAACAGGATAGAAGGGGAAGCTCTTCTGGTACGTAGCATGCTTTTGTTTTATCTTCAGCAGGTCTTTGGACCCGTTCCTTATCCGGTAACAACGGATTATAAGGTTAATCAGTCTTTGTCAAGGATAGAATCCGGGGAGGTGCTGTCAAGGCTGGAAACGGATCTTTCTTACTGTGCGGGGTTGCTCCCGGATCAGTACCGGGACGCGGAAAGGGTATATCCCAACCGGAAAACAGCAGAGCTGATGCTGGCCAAAGTGTATATGGTAAGGCAGAAGTGGGCAGAGGCAGAGCATGTGCTTAAGACCATTTTGGGGAGTCCGCTGTACAGTTTTCAGAATGACTTGTCAAAGGTGTTTCAGAAGGATTCAAAGCATATTATATGGCAGTTAAAGCCCGCGAATCCCGGTGATCCTGTGAAAGAAGCGATGGTATACTACTTTTCAGGAGCGGCGCCTACAGGATACGCGTTATCTGAAAGCCTCGTGAATTCATTTGAAGCGGGAGACCTTAGAAAACAGCAGTGGATGGCTGCGGTAACCGTGGGAGGGAATATGTGGTACAGAGCGGATAAGTATAAAAATATCACCATCAATGATACGGAAGATTCTATCGTCTTCCGTCTGGAAGAAGTCTATTTACTGCTGGTTGAAGCGCTGGCTCAGCAGAATAAGACTGGGGAAGCATTGCAGTATATCAATCCGGTGAGACAGCGGGCAGGCCTGAGTGCTTTAACATCAGTTTCAAAAGAGCTTTTACTGGGTGAAATCCTCTTGGAAAACAGAAGGGAGTTCTTTACCGAAATGGGACACCGCTTTCTGGACTTAAAACGCAATAACAGGCTCGCTGATCTGCAGGCGGTAAAGCCCAACTGGAAAACTTTTCATAGTGTATGGCCCATTCCGCAGAAAGATATTCTCCTTAATCCTAACCTTAAACCGCAGAATAATGGCTATTAACATCAATAAACTGATTATTCTCTTACTTATTCTGTTGGGAATGGTCTGTTATGGACAGGTCTTTAGGGATTCATTGGAAGATGAAAGTTCCCAGTATTACAACATTGCCGTTAATAAAGTGTCGGATGACAGCAAATGGATCGTAGCCACAAAAGTGTACAGGAATAATTATGATACCGCAGTGGTACTGGCTGCAGGAAGATCAGGAGTAAAATCACTGGTTGGAACGCTGACCAACAAATACCAGTACTCTTTTGTAAAAGGCAATCAGCTGCTGGCATTGGGGCAGGGAAAAGCCCTGTTATGGAATCTTGCTACAGGAATGCAGAAAGAAGTGAAAACAGGCCGGGAGGGCAGTGATTCAGGAAGTATTATACAGTGCGGGATCATGGAGAAAGGACAGAAATATTTTGTGCAGACCAGTGACAGTATTCTCCATATCTACAATGCAAAATCTGAACTGCTGGAAAGAGTAGAGCGGGTGCAGTATTTCAGATTGAGTGGTTCAGTATCTGCATTGTATATTGTGAAAAAAGAAGGCCGGGAAAACCAGCTCGTCAGGTATTCCGGTGATAAAGTGGAAAGAGTATATTCTACATCCGGTATGATACGGAGCATTGAGGAAACACCTTCAGGAAAATTGATGATTCTTAAGGAAGAAGTGTCAAGTGGCGGTAATGCTGGTACAGAAAGTAAGTCTCAGAAAATTGTTTTTGTGGATACGGCGAACTTAGAGCTGCTGTATCCGGATATCGGAGAAATAAAGCAGGAGGAATACCTGCGGTTTACGGAAATACAGAAAGGAAAAGCGGTTATGATTACGGGAATGACGCATATTGCGGCAGAAAAAGGAACGGTGGATATCTGGTATGGAAATGACGGGAATCTCGAGGCGAAGCAGGAAGGTTCCTTTGTAAAAAGATACTGGATATGGCAGAAAGATGAAGGCAAGGTGATCAAGGTTCCCTCTGACCGGTTTACAACGGTAGCAAGCCTGAATAACTCGGATTACTTTCTGATGTTTAACAGGGATGAACTTCAGAATTATTCCACCCTGTTTCCTCTGATTCATGGCTGGTTTTATAATATGAAAAAGAATACGTATGAAGATCTGGGCATCATGCAGGCGGAGGTTTCAGTATCAGATCGCGGAAATCATTTTGTGTATAAAAATAAGGAAGGAATATGGATATTGTTGGATACAGAAACGTTAAATAGGGTAGCTCTTGAAAAAAAGGACCTGACAAAAGCGTATTTCAGTAAAGATGGCAAAACGATCTACTTTGAAACCAGCAGTGATCTTTGGAGATATGAAATCAATAATGGAAAGTTTACGGCACTTACTATCGATAAGGAAAATGAAGTAAGGGTGGTCACTAAAGATGAAACGGATTTATATCCTGAAACAGGTTATAATTTCAGAAGAAGCATACTGGATATAAATGCTCCGGTGCTCTTGTCATTAACAAGGAAAGGAACCATAGAGAAGACTTTTTTAAAATGGCATAAGGGTAAGGTAGAAACACTCATGGCTTCTTCAGGCTCTAATATCACGTGGTATAAGACGGATGGAATGTTAAATAAAGCCATATATGTAGAAGAAAGCCTTCATAAGCCGCCGGGGATTGTTTATAAAGAGATCGGACACCCAAAAGGGGATGTTATCTTTCAGAGTAATCCACAGGATAAAACATCTGCTTTGATTAGTATGGAGATTATTAGTTTTAAAAATAAAGAGGAGATATCTTTAAAAGGGCTTCTGTATTATCCGATTGGATATACAGAAGGGAAAAAATATCCGATGGTAGTACATATCTATGAAGTGCAAAGCAGAAATCCTAACCAGTATTTGTCACCACTCAATAATTTTCCGGTAGGGTTTTCTATAAAGAAGCTTCTGGAAGAAGGATATTTTGTGTATCTGCCGGATATTGTAAACGGAGTATCCGGGGTAGGACTCTCAGCACTCGACTGTGTGGAAAGTTCTCTGGATGCTTTAGAGAATCATCCGGGCGTTGATCTTAGGAATGTAGGATTGATAGGTCATTCTTTTGGAGGCTACCGGACGAACTTTATAGCAGGACATTCCCACCGTTTTAAGACCTATATTTCCGGAGCAGGAGCCAGTGATCTGACCAGAATGTATTTTTCCTATAATGAAACATCATCGACTCCTTTTTACTGGCAGTTTGAAGAGGGACAGTATAATATGGATGCTTCTTTTGCAGAAAATAAGAAGCTGTATATGGATAATAATCCGATTGATAATGTACATCTAGTGAGTGCCCCGATGTTTTTATGGACCGGGATGGAGGATAAAAGGATTGTATGGGATCAGACGATTGAATTGTATATAGGATTGAAAAGAAATAAAAAGGATGTCGTGGCATTGCTTTATCCGGGAGAAGGACATGTTTTTACAACTGGTTCCTTGGCAGAGAAAGATTTGGAAATTAGGATACGGGATTGGTGGGATTATTTTCTGAAAGGGAAGAGGGGGATTCCATGGATAGAGAAACAAATGAAAAAAGATATACAGTTTTAAGAATTACTAAGTGGTAAATAAAACTAAAAGCTTCAGAAATATTCTGAAGCTTTTAGCATGATAAGTGCTGTTACGTGATTATATAATTCTAATGCAGATACTGTAAAACATCTTTTTTTTCTAAAGTGAATGTTTTATGAGATTCATTCTCTATGGTAATAGACTGATTTTGGTCAAGGAGTTCCTTTATTTTACAAAAGGTGTCGCCTGAGGCCTTTGTTACATCAGAGTTGTTGATTTTAATAATTTTATCCGTTAGTTTTATCTCTGATAATTGAGGAACTTCAAGTTTGTTAACAATAACAATGCTGTTGTCAACAGGAGCTAATGCGATTCCGAAACTTTGATATTGCGGTTTTTTCCCTTCATTGGCAAGAAGAATTTTTTTGCTGATAAAATCAAGGTCTACCAAGTAGTTTTCAATAAATTTTGTACCAATGAGATTAGGAGAATCTGAACTGCTGTCAATAATTTGAGGACCAAGTTGGGTATTATTAAGCTCGACTTCCATTAGATCAACCTGTCTTTGCCCTTTTACAATACTATTTAAGGATTGTGATAAGAGTCCTTCAAAAGTTATAAAGTCTTTATCTTTTATTTTATCATACACCTTTTGATTTACTGTAAAGCCCATTCCTGAGCCGGTATCAAAAATGAATTCTATATTTTGATTTCTTATTTTAGCATTAATTTTGGGAACACCCGTGAAGCTTTCTTCGGAAAAAGGGATTGCTGCAACAGTACCAGATTGTTCCTGAGGTTTATCAAAGACTGTAATAGTCTTTGCCTTAAAATCTAGCCGCCAAACCTTATCCTTCATCATATTGGCACCAAAAATCCCGCTGATCTTTTTGCATGCCCGGCCACTCATCCAGTTGATGTCAGCAAATGAAAAATTGATGTTTTTCATTTTCAGATCTGCTATTTGGATATAATCTGTTGAGAAAACCTCCATCTTAGACTTTGCGTTATTTGCATCTACGCCTTCGAAAACAGTTGTACTTTTTTTTTCATTCAGCTGGTTTTTTAGCTCAGCTGAAATGATGGTAAAAGCTCCCGAATCAAAAATAAAGCTATGTCTATTATTTTTAATACTCACATCAACAACAATTTTTCCATCGATAAGCTCAAAAGGTATGGTCGTAGCGTTAAAAAAGAAAGGGGTTAGTGTTAATAGTAATATAAATAAATGTGATTTAATATTTTTCATTTTCTTATTTATCGGGGTGTCAGGCAAATATAATTAAAAAAATAAATAAAGGCTGCCATATGGGGGCAGCCTTATTGTTCATAAGCCTTGGTAAATTACCAGGTCCACTTGATACCTACTGAACCTGTAACAGTAGTCGAACCGGTTTGTGGATTCGTTGTTGTACTTACATTGGTTGAAAGTTCTTTCTTTTTCTTTCCTCTTGCAGCAAAAGCTGAAGGAGGCGTTGTATCCTGCATCTCAACAGGTATTTGTCCTAAGAATCCGATTGCCAGGCTGAATCCTGTTACTCTGATATCGACTAATTCTACTTCTTTTAAATACAACAGCTGTTCATCAGACATTTCAAAGCTTTCTGAAATGAATTCAACCGGATTGCTTGCTACATATTCAGCAATTTTTAATCTCTCTTCAAGAGTTAATGTACTCAGTTCTTTTTGTTTTGCTTGCACTCCTTCAGGAGTAAATGGGAATTTGTTCATAATGATTTGGTTAGGTTAATTGGTTAATACTTAGTAAAGACTGGAAGAGCTCTTATCCTTTTTCTTACTGATACAAAGATAGTTTCGTATAGCGACAGAACTCGTCGTGTTAAAAATTAAATGAAGAAAATTTCATCTTTTTTTAAAAAAACTACCAACACGGCAGTACCGTAAAGTGGAAAGTGGAGAAAGGACATAGCGTAGATCATCGGTTGGGATTAGTAGCTATTCATTAAAAAAATTACCATACAATTCAGAAATAAAACCGCTGTTAAATGAAATGTGGCTGAATTATATTGTGATTCAGGCTTCTCAAAGTAATCGTAAATGATAAAAAGGATGCCTGTGGCATCCTCTTTTGTTAATTGATAGGGTTTACGGTAAAATTTCAAACAAATCTCCGAAGCACTGTGAGCCGCTCATTCTTTTTAAGTTGTGAGGGCCTGTGGCATCTGTGTACGTGCAGAGTACTCCTGTGTTAACTGTTTCACAGTTTTTAACGGCTACACAGGTAGGTTCTCCGAAATTGCCTACTCTGTATCCAATAGTAATCACTTTGGATGAACTTTCGATGGTTGATGCTAATGCACCTCCTGTGCCCATAATCACCAGGGCGGCAGGAATAAGAAACTTTTTCATAATAATTGAAGTTTTTGGTTAATGATTGCTTACTCTTTGTTCAGGTTTTCAGCTTCCCCTGCTGTAAAATATTTTACATTAGATGTTCGGTATCGGTAGCGGATCAGTTTTCTGCCGGCTATAGCATAGAGGTACTGATCGGTGACCATAATCTGAGAAACGGGTTTGTTATCAATACGATCTAAATAAAAGCTTCCGGTATATTCCTGTTTGTCCGTCCTATAGATGTCAACGATCGTAGAGCTTTTCCACCGGTCTTTGCTTTCGTGTTTTCCCATGAGATGGGATTGATTAAAAAGGAAAGGACCATTAGCCGCTAAGGCAGCGTTAACCTTTTGAGGGCGGGATTTTAATTTTGTACTGCCATCCGCCAGAGTAACGGGCTCAACCTGCGCCCTTGAAATGGTATCAATGGTTTTGAATTTCTTGAGCCGAAGCTGGTCATTCATTACCAGGAATTGATTTCTGTAGGCATACATGTAGGTGATACGTTGGCTTTTTAAGTCAGTAACCAATTGGCCGTCCGCATCAAATATTCCGTCAATCTGCTTTTCCAGCAACTGGTCATGTAAGGTAAATTTCGGATGACTATTTAGAGAAAGCAATCCTAATTCATATTCTCCAGTCTTACTGCTGCGTATTCTTACTGCGAAGGTTGAAGAATCAATAACGGCAAGCTGATTAAAGTACACTTCGTTATAGCTGATGGTCCGGGCTGCCGGTTCTGTTAGTTTTCCTTTATAAATAACAGGAACACTTCCGTCATAGAGATAATAATCTGAATCTTTTACCCTTAATTGCAGGTTAGTGTAGGTGTGATCTGTCTGATCGGGATAGATATGCATGGTTTGTAATGCGTTAAAAAGATTATCCGTGGATGTCAGAGCCAAAGGGGTTGATTTGTTTCCCAGAAATACATTGAGTGTGTTATTTCCGGCAAAGTAATAATGTTCATTGTCAAGCTTTAATACTTTATCTTCAATCAGCGGATGGATAAGAAAACGACGGGTAAAATTATTTTCCTTTTTTATGGTGTATTCTGAACTGATATAAAGCAGAATGACTACAAAAGAGCTTGTCAGGATAGTCGCGCATAGTATTATATAAGCTTTATATCTGTTTTTTTGCTGGTTATGATAGATACAGATCAACGCAATAACTGCCAGGAGTACACATACAAGATTGAAAAAAAGATGCTCATCCCAGTCCATTTTTTCCAGAATACCCCCGCATGAACACGGAACAGACTCACTATAATGCAGGATCATATAGATATAAGCGGTGAAACTGGTCATTATCCCCAGAGAAAAGAATAAACCTGCAGGTCTTAAACGTGGAATCAGCAGCAGAATAACGATCAGTAATTCAATACTTATTACAGCGTAAGATAGCACTCCGGCATAAGCTGTCAGAATAGGAGACTGGGCAATCTGAACCTGATAATTTTCAAAATCAAGAATCTTGCTTACCGATGCGTACATAAACAGCAGTACAAAAAAGTAAGCAGTTAATGTCGGTAGTTGTTCAACGAGCTTTCTCATGGTATTTTATTAGCATTGGTATAAAAGAATCCATACAACTTTTTGTCCGCAATATTCCGGCATTGTTGATTTCTCAGCAATAATGATTGTTGTGGTGAAAGTCCCCTTGTTTTTCCATAGCCCGCTGACCGGACACTTTTGTCCTGATCTTATTGTCAGGATTGGAATTGATGTATCATTCATTTCAATGGTTATTGGTTTGTAGGTTTCCAATGGTCGCGATCTTTAGGAGGATCGCTTTCCATATATTGTGTGCTGTCTGATTTTGCAGAAAGACTATTAATATTGAGATTATTCTCCTGAGGACCTTCGGCTGATACAGATTGATCCGGATGACAGGCATGCAGGATTATAGTGATGATAATTCCTGATGAAATGTAAATTAAGGTTTTCATAATCTGGGATTTAAAAATTAGTGATCCCGGCCGGTTTTTATTAGAATTCTGAGAACGAATTTAGAACATCGACGGACTGAAAAAAATGATGTTTGGACTTGATTTATAAATTATTGAGGTATGTTTTGTAAATTAAATCAAAATATAATATTGATTTAATGTTTTGGAAATCAATTTGTTGTGTTTTATTTTGATGATTGTTAAATTCCCTTTCTGTTGAAATAATTTTATTCCTGTTTCAATTTGTGTACTTTTGAATAATAATCATTGTATTTCAAAAATTTGTGATGAAAACTTTTTCTGTTTTGAAAAAAGCAATATTTTTTTTTGTATTTATTAGCATTTTAACGGATGGTCAGAAGTTTTCAGACTACAGGGCACGTTATGATAACTTTGATGAAAATGATGCCCGTGCACTGGAATTTGTTAATCCCTATATTAAAGAAGCTGGAAAAACAAATAACTACAAAGAATTATCACAGGCTTACAGGGATGCAGTCTACTTTAGCAAAGACAGAAAACTTGTTTACGCCGATAGTACGATATGGGCTGCATTATTGTCAAAGGATTCTCAAACAATCGGAAATGCCTATCTCACTAAGGGCAGTATATATTATTTCACGTTACGTAAATATCAGAAAGCCTTAGATGAATATCTAAAGGCCTGGAAATATCTAAAAAATTCTGATAATTCTTATCTCTACTACAAAAATCTCTATCATATAGGAGTGGTTAAAAGCTATCTGGGATATTACGAGGAAGCCCTTAATATCTTCTTACAATGCAGCAGATATTATAATAAACCCCATACTTCGGAAACACTTCCCAATCTTCGATATAACAGAAAGAAGGGCTACCTGAACAGCCTTAATCAGATGGGCATTTGTCTTGTCCTGCTTGGCAGGTATCAGGAAGCAGCAGTGCTTACAGAACAGGGTCTGGAGCAATCATCAAATGATAAAGATTTTGATCTGGAAAGGAGTTATTTTTATAAACTTAAAGCAGTGCTGGGTTATCTTAATAATAAGGATAAAGAGGCGTTGTCGGATTTTGATACTGCTATAGGAGCTATTGAAAAGATAAATGACTTTACGAATGCCTCAG
Organism: Chryseobacterium sp. X308; assembly: GCF_020733145.1. Classification (NCBI taxonomy): domain Bacteria; kingdom Pseudomonadati; phylum Bacteroidota; class Flavobacteriia; order Flavobacteriales; family Weeksellaceae; genus Chryseobacterium; species Chryseobacterium sp. X308. Next base: position 17,473 of record NZ_JAJFZH010000007.1, on the reverse strand, counting down.
TTATTTACTTTTTGAAAGGTAAAATTCTGTTAAGAAATAAAAAAGACGATGAAGGAATAGGTTTCCTTAAAAAAGTGGATTCTGTATTTCAGCAAAATAATTTTGTTTTACCAGCGACCAGAGAAACATATGAGCTGCTTATTGATTATTACAGAAATAAGAAAGATCATAAACAAGAACTTTACTATACTAGACAATTATTAAAATTTGATAAAATATTATCTGCAGATTTTAAGTATCTCTCAACCAGGATTCATAAAGAATATGATACACAAGATCTGATGGAGTCAAAGAAAAAATTGGAAAATACCTCGTACTACGTTTATACCATAGCACTGCTTTCGTTCATCAGTGTTTTAGTGTTTTCTGTAGCAGGTTATTACAGAACAAGGAAAAAAAATAAAAAGGAAAAGGAGTATGTTCAACCAGATGAGGATGATCCTAAGCAGAGCAGTAGTGTCAAGACTTCCAGACTGCCTGAACATTTGGTGGAAGACATTCTAAGTAAGCTGCAGCAAATGGAAGAGAAAAATTTTTATCTTGAAAAGGGACTGACACAAAACCAGCTGGCCAAGAAACTGAAGACCAATACAGCATATTTATCTGCCATTATCAATGAGCATAAAGGCTGCAATTTTAATGCTTATATTAACCGCTTAAGAATTATATATGCAAAAGAAAGGCTTATTAACGATTCTCTATGGCGAAAATATGCGGTCGATGACCTGTCTAAAGAATGTGGTTTTTCCAACAGATCAAAATTTTCTAAATTGTTTCATGAAATGACTTCAATGAGCCCTGTTGAGTTTATCCAGAATATCGAGAATAGCAAAAATAATGATGGTACTGTTTAGGATTGATGAAAAGATGATTTGATTAATTTTTGTACTTTTTAAATAAAAATATGGAAATACAGCTGTTTTTTAAAAAGTGCAAAGAATTACAAAGAGAACTGGACAAAAAATTAGAGATGATTGATTCTACTCATAGTGAAGATAGGATAGGAGCCTGCGAAAAATCTTTGATGGAAATTGATACAGCCATAAGACTCATCAAATCAATGGTAGCCAGACTTGAATTTTCATCCGTAGCAGATGAAATTTATTTTTTTAAAGAACTCAAGCCGCTTTTTATTTCGCGTTTTATTTATTATTCAAATTTATTAGCTATTGAGGCGGCGAAACCGAATGCAGGACAATTAAGTTTAAAAGAATATTATAATTGTGAATTGCAATTGCTTAAAGATTTTTATCAGCAGCATATTGACTTTTATGAATATTACAGACGGAAAGCCGCATTTCTGGACCAGAAGTATTTTGTCAGGAATCAATTTGATCTCAAAACAAAACTTCAATCTGGGCTGTATAATTATGATGAAAAGTTTGCCACATCTCACGATCACCTAGTTGCCCAGATTCTTGCCAACGATCTTTTAGAGAAATATCTTTTACAATCGATCAGCCAAACAGAAGGATACATTTTTGAAAAAGTCACTGACAGGTCTCCCCTGAACTGGTCGGCTTCAAAGTCAGGATTGGTTGAACTTCTCTACGCACTTCATCAAACCTGCTGTTTCAACGGCGGAAATATTGAATTCAGTGAGGTAATACGTTTTACCGAAAAATCACTGAATGTTAATTTAGGGAACTTTTATAAGACCCTCCATGAAATTAAAAGCAGGAAAATTAACAGAACTAAGTTTCTTCAGCTTTTAAACGACAATCTTAATCAGTTTTTTGCAGATTGTGATCAATGAAGTGAACTTATGTCTTTTTTGCGGATAATCTTTCGGTAGTTATGACAGTCTACCGAAAGAATTTCCCAGTAAAGTGTAAACTTTGCTTTACTCTTAAAATAAATATCATGAACATTGACAGAACAGAATTTATGGCATGGATGGAGCGTATTATGACCCGATTTGATATTCTTGGCGAAAAATTAAGTCGAAAGCAAAATGATTTAAACAGTATTGACGGAGAACAGTTACTGGACAATCAGGATGTTTTGCAATTACTTAAGATCAGTGCCAGATCGTTGCAACGTTACCGCTCAGACAAAAGGCTGCCATATTATACAATAAGCGGAAAGTTGTATTATAAACTTTCTGATGTTCATCAGCTGATAAGAGATAGTTTTCGCCGGATTGAATGAAGAATATCGCAGATAGGCATCTTACAGTTATGAAATAAATAAGCCAATTAACTTTATTGGTTTAGATGGAGAGGTGTTAAGTCCGGGTTTGAAAGATAATTGGGATGGTGAATATACCCTTGTGACTGCCAAAAAATGATGTTGATATAGAGTTATGTTGTCGGGGAAAAAAGAAACGAGGATATGAACACAAAATTATTCATGCTATAATTTAAATTGATGTCTTATACATTTACATCCTGAGCAATGAAATAAAACCGATAAGGCAATGGTATTCAATCCAATAAAGCAATCTCTATATGAAAACATTGATTCTGATTCTCAACTACGATTCTTGTAGATCAAGAAGTATAATCAAAAGTTATCCTGGATTATTCGAAGCTGTTAAGGAAAGTAAAAATTAGATTTAGCCCCTTGGCCCGAAATCTAGGGTGCTGTTAGCAAGTATAGACTTTCAATCACCACCAACCAGTATTTTTTAGTTACTTCACGTTGACTTTCATTTTTTAAATTATCAACATGAATCGAAATTGTGGTCTTATCCTTATCTTTAGTTGGAATAAACCTGACCTGCAAATGGGCCCTTTCTTCAAAATCTTTATGCTTCCATGTAGTTCGGATGTGTGAATATTCTTTAAAAGTCGAAAAGTTCTGATCAACCCCCTCAGCCCAGTAGCCTAAGCCCCTGTCTGAAAAAAAGGTTTCCCAAAGTGTTTCCACGTTCGTTGGCATAGTTTTTCTGATTCCAAACTGCCAGCCGGCATCTTTCGTTAGTCCAATGTTTTTTGCCATGTTTAATTTTCTTAGTGTAATAAAGTTCGTATTCGAACTTAATGATTTTTTTCAATTGAAGCAAAAGTTCTTACCGGAAATGTCCCGACACCTTTAAATTTTGGTGGAGCGGCGGTGAAGGAAAAAACTCTTAGCCGGCAATTTATGTAAATTACAAAGATGTTAGACAATCAAAATCCCTGTACCCAGTAGCTCTGTGTGAACTGGTCTTGTTCTGTTAGCCTTGTCATCTATATCCCAGCCAGTCTGTATTAGCACAGTCTTATTTCTGATTTCTCTATTTTTAAGATGATCTTCCATGATTTTCCAAATACCTGTTATGGTATATGGATATAACATTTCCTTATCCTCGAAGTGTTTCTTACTTGGATTTGATGATAAATAGATAATTCAGGATGCACACAGTAGCAGGATTGCCGGAATTGATGATGTGGATTGCGTTTCGCCGGGGACTATACAGAGATATCTGCCAATTAAAAGACCCTTTAAAATCAAACATCTAAATCACTCTTAGTTAAATTGTAAGTTTTGGCTACAACAAAGCTATTTTTGGCTACATTTTGCGATATAAGAACCCCGAACTTTGCTTCATAAATAATATTAGAAATGAAAGTATTTGTTACAGGCGCTACAGGTTTCGTAGGAACAGCTGTAGTACAAGAATTATTAGGAGCTGGTCACAAGGTTCTTGGGCTTGCAAGGTCGGAAGAATCTGCAAAGAAGTTAATTGAAGCAGGAGCAGAGGTCCACCACGGTGACCTTACTGATTTTGAACGTCTGAAATCTGGGGCTAATGCAGCTGATGCAGTTATACACTTAGGATTTGTACATGATTTTGGGCGGTTTGAGGAAATGTGTGAATTGGATAGGGATGTAATCGGCGCCATAGGAGATGCTCTGGTTGGTACGGACAAGCCCTTTCTCATCACTTCCGGCACTGCACTTTTTTCAAAAGATGGCATCACAACTGAGAAAGACCGCAACGTCCATCACCCACATCCGAGGATTGCAACTGAAAATGCCGCGGACGATCAGGTTGCAAAAGGTGTGCGTGTCGCCGTGATTAGATTATCGCCATCTGTGCATGGTGAAGGAGATCAGATCGGCTTTGTTCCGCTATTTATCAAAATAGCAAAGGAAAAAGGTGTCTCTTCGGTTATTGGTGATGGAAATAACCGCTGGCCAGCTGTGCATCGACTGGATGCGGCAGGGCTCTACCGATTGGCGCTGGAAAAACCATTTGAAAATGGAACCAGATATCATGCAGTATCCGAAGAAGGAATTGAGCTCAAGACAGTAGCCGCTGAAATTGCGGATCGTTTAAATATTCCTTTTACCTCGCTGAATTCTCAGGAAGCTGGGCAGCATTTTTCCTGGTTTACGCATTTTGCAGAGCTGGATAACCCCACTTCAAGTGAATGGACAAGGAATGCGCTGGGATGGAATCCTGTACATCCAACTTTATTGGAAGATTTAAAAGGTTCGTATTATTTTTCGGAACTCCGATAATCTGTATTTTTGTTTTATCTATTTTAATATAAAAGCACATAATTCCATGTCCGATAAGCCTGTTCGAATTAAGACCATTTCAGACTTCCACAAACTACGTGGTCTGCCGGGGCCGAAGCACCCGCTTATTAGTGTGATCAATTTTGAAGATATGACCGAGCATACAAAAGTCGGAAAACAGAGCCTTCTGTTTGATTTTTATATGATCTCGCTAAAACGTGATATGGAGCACAAGTACAGGTATGGGCAGAATGATTATGATTTTGATGAAGGAGTGATGTTTTTCATGGCCCCACATCAGATTTTAAGTGTGATACGTGAAGAACAAGGAAGAAATCCTTCCGGATGGATGCTAATGATCCATCCGGACTTTCTCTGGAATACGGCACTTTCCACTTCCATCAAAAGATATGAATTTTTTGATTATTCTGTTAATGAAGCGCTGTTCCTATCAGAAGATGAGGAACTGAAAATGAAGCAGATCATTGAAAATATCAAACAGGAATATCAGAGCAATATAGACCAGTTCAGCCAACACATTATTATTTCTCAATTGGAAACTCTATTTAATTATTCCCAACGTTTTTATCAGCGCCAGTTTATAACACGTAAGAAAGTCATTCATCAGTTTTTGGAGAGGTTGGAAAATTTTCTTTCGGATTATTTTGAAGGAAAAAATATAATAGAGCATGGCTTGCCTACGGTGCAGCTGCTTTCCGAAAAGCTAAATATATCACCCCAATACATGCGTGCAATGCTCAAATCGTTGACCGGACAAACCACGCAGCAAATCATCCATGAAAAGTTAATCGAAAAAGCCAAAGAGAGACTTTCCACAACTGAACTTACCATAAGCGAGATCGCCTATGAACTGGGGTTTGAACACCCACAGTCATTCAATAAACTGTTTAAAGCGAAAACTAATATTTCACCGTTAGAGTTCAGGAATTCATTCAATTAAGGAAGTGGTAGCGACTTCATCAAATAGTGTGCTGAATAAATTACGGCTGATATAATGGACAATATCATTGGCTCATTACATTATTAAATAACGTAAAAAATATAAAAGGGGCCCAAGCCGGAATTTAACAGGTTTTTATGTTGATGGCGATGGGTGTCGTGCGGTTTACGGAGACAGTGAAGAAGCCAGACCAAGCGTGGAGACATAACAACTTCAAACTTTTCAGAGTAAGATGAAAGGTTTGAAGATATGGAGATGCTAATGAACTTAGAATTACTTAAATTACACTACCTGTAGCTGTTAAATCGTATATGTATCCTTAATTAAGTATGATGTTTACAAATTATTGCGCTAGGAAAGCATTGATTTTGTGTTTGAAATTTGTTATAAAGTAGAAGATGTTTATTAAAATTAAAGTACTTAGATTTCTGCATATGTATTATTTATTTAGTGACAGCCTCTTCTTTATAAGTATATACGTTATAGGGAAAGAGATTTTTCGCTAGTACTTTTGAAACTAAACTGCTAATTAGTAATGGTAGCAGCAAAACATATCCACTGGGAACAAGACTTGAAATAATAAATATTGCTGTAAAAGGTGCATGGATTGCAGCAGAAAGCATTGCCGCCGCACCAAAAAGTGCAAAATTAATAGTCACAAGTTGAGTTCCGAGATAATGGTTACAAAGCTGAGCAAACAAAACACCTAATATTGCACCTGTTACGATACTAGGCGCAAAGACACCACCGTCACCACCAGCTCCTAATGTAAGTGAGGCTGCAAGGGGTTTTAACAGAACGAGCAGGATCAGCGGAAAGAAGTATAATAGATCAATAGATTTATCTAAACTATTTCTTAAAATTTCTTCAAGACCATGATAACTGTCACCATAGAGTGCTGGCAAGAAAAATATAAAAACTCCTACCGTTATTGCTCCAATATTAACTCGGATAAAGTTGTTTTTTATCTCTGCAAAATAAGATTTTGCATAGATAACAATCTTAGTAAAATAAAGTGCCAAAACTCCTCCTATCAATCCTAAAATAATCACAAAAGGAATTGCCTGCCACCGCCATTCTTTTACTGCAAAAGTAAAGAGGGGAGTGGAATCAAAATAATAAACAATAATTGATGCAATGAACATCGAAGTTAATGCACTAAGTAGTAAAGTCCTGCTGTATCTTCGTGCAATGACCTCAAATGCGAAAAACAAACCACCCAACGAACTTCCAAATAGCAGAGTTACGCCAGCAATAGCCCCTGCACATATCAATTCGGTTTTGTAAGCTCCTGCAGGTTGTAATCTCTTATAAGCTTGGTTACCTACTGTAGCGGTTGCAACAACGGTTGAGACTTCAACTCCCGTTGATCCGCCAAAAGCAACAGTTAAGAAGCCATTAATGTAGTGTGAAGGAATTTTAAAAAAGGGCAGGTGATCTTTCCTTGTTTCCAATGTCGTATAGATTTCTTTTATTCCCTTATTCTTTCTGCTTTGAAAAGCATATTTTCTCAGGAAATATATCAACGTAATACCAATACTTGGTGCGATAATATAAAATCTCGGATCAAAGCCGGAAATTTTTTCAGATAATTTTTCCTGTACATAAGCAGTACTATGCTTTAAGCTATAAGCCAGTACACAACAAATTATACTGACCAAAATTGAACAAGCAATCAATTTTAGATAACTATATCGAACTACTTTTTTTCTGTATATCGAAGTGCTTTCCATAATAATAAACATTAAACAACTGCAAAGGTAAGTGATATTTCTTTTGAATTTTTCTTTTTGCGCCCAAGTGCAGGGGAAGTAGTAGATAATTCTTATATGTCTAACAGAGTGTTTCATTAGGATGTCTAAAAAGAAACAATTTTACCCTCAATTTATAGCAAGCAAATAAAAATCGATGGTAACAGAATCGGATTGCAGGCGTATGTTATCCTCATGTTCATAATTTATAATAAGAAGATCCTCATTCTTAGGCTTGGTAACATTAAGACTAGGATGCAAATTAATGAACCAAATAAAAACAAAACCTCTCAATAGGAGAGGTCGCATGATTAAGTAGTCGGCTTTCATAACAGACTTTAATCAAATATAATAAAATTTCTTGCAAAAACACAAAAAAGATTTTATATCATTTAATAGTGAATAAATTATTGTATTTAATTTATTAGTGGAAAGAAATATATAGATATTTCCGCCCCTTTAGGAGGTTTTTGGTAAAAAAATAAACCCACCTCTCTTAGCCTGGGAGCTTTTTATGAGCCAAGTCATAAATCAATTGGAAGAGAGTTATTACATTTGTATTGTTAATAAATAAATTTTAACATAAGTTTTTATACCTCCTGCTATCCGGGAGGTTTTTATTTATTTAATAAAATCCATACCGTAAATTTGATCGTATATTAAAATACAACTCATTAGTTGAGTTTTCATGGTTATTAGTTTTATCCTCGGAGAGATCCGGGGATTTTTTGTTGATATGAAACTTCTTGCAATTTAGGCTATTTGTAAGCTAATTTTTTATTTCATACCACAAAAACGTTATTTTCATTAAATAGTGAAGATTTTGGTATGTGCCTTGTTAGTGTTAATGCAGATTTTGAAACAAAAGACATAAGACACCACATCATTTATCGATACTTAATCACACATTTTAAACTTCATTTTTTAATGGATTTTTTTTATTTTTGTGAGTATTGTGGATTATTTATGAACTAATAAATCTGTAGTTGACTCTCATTTTTAGAGGTATATATTTAAGTGTTCAATTACTTCAATATCGGATGAAGATATATTCAACCTCCTAATGTCCCGGAAGGTTTTTTTATTTTATTACTTTTGGTGGATTACTCTTTAATACGTCAAGTTCCGTAGTAAGGGGTTTGCTTTGTTGAACTAAAATTGATGTGGATATGTTCTAAATAATCAATATATCCACGTCAGTGAAAGGAATGAATTAGGAGGAATTGTCTGGTAAGAAATCCATCCTCCTAAGCATAAATGATTGGTGAGTTTGAAGGCAAAAAGCAGCATTTTGAGATATGTACTTTTTGACCTACCATATTAAAAATAGCATTAATCCAGGTTAATACAACAAGTATGTGGCTAACTCATGTCGAATCTTGATTGGGAACTCCATGATTTTTGCCTTTATACTGACGTAATTAATAAACACAATCCTACATAATAAAAAAAGACTAACTAGTTCTTTTTATGATCACCGTCATAATAGAGATTAATTTATTTCACGACATTTGGAATAATAAAACTATCCATGAAATAAGGAAACCATAAAAATTGTTAAACTAAAAATTACAAAATATTATGATAGACTTATTTTCACTAAAAGGCAAGAGGAAGGACATTGTTATTATGTACTTTAAAAAAAAGATGTACAGGCTCATTGATAAAGGCAGGTGGATTACCGTTATGATCTATAAATGGTATAAAACAATGACCATATCCTGTCTGATATCCGATAACCTGGTTTCTTTAATTATTGTCAGAACAAGAATTACTCCTTTTTACGAAAAATATACAGTACTGTAGATTTTTTTATTACTGAATCATTTTTACTCTGAGACCACCGGAAAACGCTGATTAGTGTTTTTCTGACTTACTGCTTACCCGAGACATAAAATTACCTTATCAAACCACCTAAATCTTTTAATATGAAAACAAAAAAAAATTCTTTTACAGGAAAGCTTTTTATGTTGTTGATGGCTTTTCTTATTTCATTTTCAATGAGAGCCCAGGTAGGGATAAATACAACAACTCCTCATCCCAGCTCTATTTTAGATCTCAACTCCACAACAAGAGGGCTGCTAGCTCCACGTCTGACAACAGCCCAGCGGATCGCTATTGCTTCACCTGCTGATGGACTCATCGTGTACGATACTAATTTCAAACAGCTTTACTATTATGCTTCCAATACGGCAGCATGGTTCCCTGTAGGAAGTAATGTCTCTGAAAGACTTAATTTTAAGCGAATAAAGTCTACAGATGTTTTAGCTACAGTGCTGGCAACGGAACTAAGTGCAGGAGGTGGAACAAGGTACCTTCTGAATGCAGATACATTGTATGAAATCAACGGACAGATAGTTTTTGACAGACCTATAGAAATTAATAATGCTTATATACACGGACTTGATACCAATAACGATATTATTGTCCGAACGACAGGAAATATTTTTGAGGGAGCAACAGGGGGAAGTATTAAGAGTGTTACCCTCAGTGCACCATCAGGAAATGTTTTTAATATATCAGGTGCCGCTACCCAGAATCTTATCTTCAGAGATAGTGTTGTAGCCAACTCGAGTAGTGTGGGAACCATTTCCGGGCTTGGACTGGTGTTTCTCAGTATCATCCAGTTTACCGGAAATACCAATGGTATAACCTATAATAATATCGGGCAGCTTCTGCTCAGCAATATGGGTTGGGCAGCTAATAATTCCGGCACCTACGAAAAGCTTACGGGAACCTTTACATCGGTTGAAAAACAGGGCGGGTTTAGTCAGGTCAACGGTTCGGCAATCGGTTTTGATGTTTCAACAAGCGGGCTTACCATTACAGGAGATGCGGTGATGGAATCCGTTGTATTTACAGGAACCAATACAGCTGGATATGTCAAGCCTTATACTACTGGGACGTATTCAGGATACAATTTTAATAACAGTTGGACCGTCAGGGCAGCAGGTCTTCCAACTGAAGCAGACACCAATGCTGTTGGTGACTTTTCAGTTGATTATCCAGTAGGAACCGGTATTGGGGTAAGTTTTAACAGCTCCAATCCAAGTAATATTGTAAAAATTGGCACTTCAACATCTGTTTCCACCTCATCAAACCTGTTCAGATTTACTACGGATGGGGTTCCTAACAGGTTGAAGTATGTGGGTAAAAAGAAAAGAATTTTTCAGGTCACGGGTTCTGTATCATTTCAGGTACCTGCAGCCGGTACTTATATCATCTATATTGCAAAAAACGGAACAGCCATCAGTCAGTATAAAGTATATGGACGTGGAGCTGCTTTAAATGATATTGTGGTATTGCCAATTAATGGCACAACTGAACTATCCACGAATGATTACGTTGAAATATTTGCACAACGTTATACAGGTTTAACAGGCGATATTGTAGTTCCTAACATGGCTGTAACCATTAAATAACAGTTATGTTTTGTTGAAAAGCCTGATATTTAAAGATCAATCTGAAAAAATTAATTATAGTTTATGAAGCGCTTGAAGAAACTACAGTGGGTTTAAAAAATCGCCTCAAAATGCTATCAGATCAGTGGGAAAATTTAAAAGGCTTAGAATCAAATTTAGGAGAAGATTTATTTACGAAACAGGATGATGAAAAGATTCAATTGCTGGAAAATTGTTTCGTTACTTTATTAACACATTTCAACTATCAAAGTAAAGATAAAAGCGCTATTCGCATATCCGGTGATAAGTAAATGCCAATAATAGAAGTAGCCCTTCCAAATGGAAAACTGAAATATTATGACTTACGGTTTGATTCTTCCGGAAGTGATCATATTCGCGCCATGTGGGCTTATTATATCGCACTTTTAGAGACTTCCTATGCTAAAGATAGGAGTCACCCGCTTTTGTTAAAAAGATTTTCATGAGTTCTTAAGAGAGCTGTCTTTGCAGCAAGAAGCACAAAGTATTGTCTTTGCCTCGTTTCAAAACTCTCAAGCAGATTTTAAAGCTGTAACAAGGGGATTGAACTTTCATGAGATAGAAGGCAATGGAAGGTTCATAGCTAAAATTGATAGTTCCAAAGTGGTAGATTAAAATAATCAAATATGAATTTTGAAATTTAACGACTCAAGCTCAGCTATTTTGTTCAAATCTTCTATAAAAGTGTTCGGAAAATGCAACTCTGCGGTCACTCGGACGGACGAGACATTTTTTTTAATGTTTTGTCCGTCTTTTTTTTGTTTGTAAACTATTGTTAATGTGTAAGATATGAGATAACGCAGAATTTAATTTTGGTGTTCGAAACGCATTTTCTTCAAATTCAAGTTTTTCCGTTAAAGTCGAACACAGAATGTCACGTTTAGTTTCTGTATTTCCTCGTGAGTAGAGCTTTGATAGATGCGGTATCACTTCTAAAACTTTTTCAACCCTATGTTTTATTTCCAGGTCTTTTCTTGGCATCTTCTGATTTTGCAATTCCATTTCTAAGCTATCAGGCTCCATCGATCTTTGGGTGAACTCATTCTCAATATGAGAAAGCCACGATATTCCAATTTTTTCAAAAGTGTAGAAAATTCTTTTTGAGCTTTATTGATTTCTAATAAACAGCTACTGCTAAAATAAGGGAAATTAGAAAGTATCTATCCATTTGTAAAGATCTGTATCAGAAGAGATTCCAAATGATTTCCTCAGCCTGCTTTTCCTTGACTGAACTGTACGTATTGAAATATGATTGTATTCCGCAATATCTTTTGTAGTGAAATTCAGCTTGAGAAGAGCACATAGTTTAAACTCTTCTGATGTAATTTCCGGATTTACATGCATGAGGTTTTCATATAATCCGGGAAATGATTGTTTTATTTTTGGTATGAACGCGATGTCATCATTCATAGCCATTTTTACAAGGTTTTCTAAATCTATATCGTCTTTCTTATCCAGCCTCGTACGTATATTAGCAATTATATTCTGGCTACGAAGGACTTTTCTGTACAGCTCCAAAACAGTAAAATGTTTTAGCAGAATAAAATATCCGAAAATTGCAAACCATATAAATACTTGTAAAAAAGTAAAAAGTCTCTGATTTCTTGAAAATTCTAAATTTCCGGCATTTTTAATCCTGAATATTCTAAAATCATAATAATGACTTATGAGAAATAAAACAAACGCGGTAGCAAAAACAGCTATAATATACTTTAATTTTTTCTTTGTGTTAAAAATAAATAACGAAGTCATGAGCAGCAAAAAATAATATAATGACAAGCCATTTTCAAAACCTGAAGTGGATGAAAAGAAGAAAACCAATAGCATAGCAAGCTCTATAACAATAAAGCATATCATGATATTTTGCCGGGCCTTAGTAAAAAAGAAAAGAATAAGAAAAATACTGCCTAGCACAAACAATAACAAAAAATAGCCCTCAAACCCAAACAGCAAATCTCTGAATCCGCTTACAAGCAAAACTATTCCTATAGAAAATGCGAATAAATTTAATATTTGGGCATCCAGACGTTCAAATCTGTCAGCAGTGGGATCAATATGCAGATTCTGTATATAATTCCAAATTTTACGTAACATTGGTCATAAATATTTGTTAAAAGATACTACTTATTTGTAGTTGAAAATTATTTATGTAAAATTATTTTTCCATAAAAATGTAAGCTAAAATATACCAAGTGATTAAGTAATGTTAAATCTTTATAGCGGCTTGTACATAATACTGAAATTAGTAGGTCAGAAATTGTAGTTTTAAATGTTCTGAATGTTTTTTACTAAAAAAAGGTAAACTATATCATCTGCCATTTTTAATACCATAATAAAAGTCATAGTCATATTTTTGTAGACACCCCACACAATTTCATTTATACTTTATCCTCAACGGATTTTTTTAGACTATTGGTTTTTTGTTTTTTTATCTGCATCAGGTTTTGATTATTGTTTGTCATTGTGTTGTTTTTTTTGGTTCTCAGAACTTCATACAAGGTTAATGGTAATTGTAATATTATCAGATTTCCATTTGCGTAGCACAGGAATTTCTGGTTTTTAATGCTGTTAATCAAACGATCTATCATTGTTTATTGTAATGTTTTGAAAATTAGAAGGTTAAATGCATTTTATTCTTTTGGTGGTATCTGTGCCGTATATTTTACCGTATTGATAAGGTATCTGTAGCGTATGGTATTTCTTTATTTAAGCTTAAAATAAGATCAATTTTACAACTCAATTCCAATGAGGTGAAAATGTATTTTAAGAATAAGAGTTACAATATGACAAAGGCATCAGGTATGCTTCTTTTGCTTTGCTCTTTTTGTAAGATATATGCTCAATTATATATTGGAAAAAGTTGTGGCCTCTATATTAAAGACAGTATTATTATTTCTTTGTTAGAGAGAAAAGATAGTCTGGTTTCATTATATATTAAAGCCGACACTAAAGTGCATAACCTGCAGCAAATGTCCAATATCAAGATTGTTGTACTTTCTTCTTATTTATCAAAACCATTGCAGAATTCTTGTAATAATACTATAAAAAAAGCTAAAGATAAAAAAGAACAAAAAAGAGTTTTAAAATTGATTTCTGAACAGAAAATATCCAGAGCTGAAAATGGCAGGTCTACTATCATTTTTTATGGAAAATCAGAAGATATTGCTATTATTATAACCAACACGTTTAAAGAAAAACAAGGAATATTACATAGAAAGCATAAGATATTTATCCTGTACGAAAAACAGTTTTGTCCAGAGCAATCTCTTAAAACCGATGTGTACGAAATGGCTTTTCTGGCAGGACTACAAATTCGGTCTCCTCCCTCTTTCAAAATCATTTTATAGCAAAATAACAGGAACACAAATTCAAAATATAGTAACTATGGAAAAGAGTACTCATAAGACTCTTTTCCGTTTTCCAAATTATCAAACAAAATGAAAAATAAATTTTATACAATCCTTGCCTTAACAGTTGGCGCATTAGCTTTCGCTCAAGTAGGCATCAATACGCAAAATCCACAAGGGATATTCAATATCGATGGTGGTAAAAACAATGCTGTAACAGGAACTCCAACGGCCGCACAATTAGCCAATGATTTTATTGTAACCAATTCAGGATCTACAGGCATTGGTGCAATTCCCGATGCATCTGCTATTCTGGAGCTTAATGTAAGTCAGCTTGCATCGGGCAGCCAAAAAGGGTTTTTAGGTCCACGAGTAGCTTTAACGGTATATAATGATGCGTCTACAATACCTAATCCTGCAGTTGGCTTATTGGTTTACAATCTGGGAACTCAGGCTACCTTTACCTTTAAGGGATATGTTTATTGGGACGGAACCCAATGGAGACCTTTGGACGGGCGCTCGTTACAGCCGGGAACGATAAGCGGTTTGAGATGTACTGACGCAACACTAAGTCCGCTTACCTATACCGCCGGAACTCCTTATCAGGGTACCATGTCGATTCCTTATTCAGGAGGCAATGCAGGAGTATATGCTCCACAAACGATAGGACCTGTCAATGGTCTTACCGCAACACTTCCTCAGGGTAATTTTGCGCAAGGATCCGGTACTTTAAATTATACTGTTTCCGGAACACCAACAGTATCCAGCCCCAATACAACAACATTTCCCATTTCGATAGGAGGGCAGAGCTGTAGTGCAACAGTAGGTGTTGGGAAAGTACTTGCACCTGGAGAGTATCAGTTCTTTACTTATACATTACCGGCGACGTATATAGGATTGCTGAGCACACAGGTTGGCGGTACTTATGATGCTATTTTAGGAGGAAAGTTAAAATTGGACCTTGATTTTAATGCAAGTTCCAATCAGGGTTCAGGAGCCGTTACCTACAATCCACGTTTGGTAAATGCCTCCAGTTCTAATATTAAAGTATGGTATTCGGCATTATCGAGCGTAGACCGCTTCCGCCGCTCGAACGTTTTATTAGCGCCTGGAGGTTATATGGAAACGGATAATGGAATTTATCTTAACTGGGGAGACAATATGAATAGCAGTTCTACTCCTGTAACAGCTACAAGCTCCAGTGATAATTCTCAGGAGATAGAAACGGTAGATGTAATTGTTGACGGAATCTGGTATAGAGTAATCGTTTTTGTTTCTGTAGATAATTTAAATGATACTGATCCCAGCAATAATATCCGACGTGTCTTTATGACAGCACAAAGAATGTCATCCTATTGATATGAAATGATAAAATAGAACGGATGAGCTCACCTTAAATTCATTGTATCCGGCAGATGAATTCCGTCTGTCGGTTTATAAATACCCTTCAATTAAAAGATTCTAAAAACACGGACTAATGAATTTTAAAGAGATTCCAATAGGGACATTGATTGAAAAAGAAGTTGCAGAAAGCGGGATAGAACTATCCCGTATCTGTAGCTTTATGAAATGTACGGAACAGGAAATAAAAGGAATGTACAAATCTTCAAGTATAGAAACAGAAAATCTGTTGAAATGGAGTAAATTATTAGAATATGATTTTTTCAGGCTGTATTCTCAGCATTTGATATTGTATGCCCCATCAATAGCAGGTAAAAGCATAGAAAATAGACAGAATAAAAAGCCAGGCTTACCTCAGTTTCGTAAAAATATTTACACAAGGGAAATCATTGATTTTATTCTGAGACAGATAGAATCAGGAGAAATGTCAAAGGCTGCAGTAATAGAGCATTATAAAATTCCTAAAACAACTTTGTATAAATGGATATATAAGTATAAAAGCGAAATAAATTAAATACAACATTTTATGGAAAAAATAGTTCCCGATTATAAAAGAATTTATAATGACATCATCGTAAAAGAGTTTCCGGAAAAAAGAGATTCCTGTCAACGATTATTAGAGAAAGAAAGTTTATCCGTTATGGATATTATGGAACTTAATGAAAAAATTTTTGGGATTCCGGATAAGGAAACTTTTGCTGCCAGTCAGAAGCATCGTTCATTTATGAAAAAGGATATACTTAAAATGCTTGATTATCAGAAAAAAAATAAACTTAATAACACTCAACTCGCCATTCACTTTAAATTAAGCCCAAACACAGTAACCAAATGGAAAAAGAGTTTTTTAATATAAAATGTTTTATAACAAACAGATTGGTTAACAAATAGGTACTAAAGATTAAATAAGGAGTCCTTTTATGGTAATGATCGTCGGAAGAAAAATCTTCCGACTTTTCTATTTTTTGACGTGTTTAATCGAATTTAAAATCACTTATTGTTAATTAAATTAATTGATGTTTGTCTTGTATACTTGTAGTTTATAATCAATTATTTATACTGCTTTAAGATGGCAGATTCTTTATATAATACACTCAACAATGAAAAAAGTCTTGGTAATGTCATATAATGTTATTAGCTTTATAATGAATTCCGAATGACAATATTATTACACCTCACTAAATTTATTAATCATGAAAAAGCAAATCTTTATCGTTGCGTTGTCTCTGGGAACAACCGCCTTAGGAACCCACCGGGTTATGGCACAACATTCAGAGCATGTGAGTACATCAGTCAATATTATTTTATCAGATGTTATTGCAATGGATATTGGCTCTGCTGCTTCAGAAGGCGCTGTAGATTTCAATTATGGGAACACAAAAGATTATAATTCATCAAAAAATGTGACAGTTCCCAATAGTTTAGTCATTATTTCCTCCAAAAATTTTGATGTAAAAGTAAAATCTGAAGGTGCACACTTTGTAAGTGGCGCAAATGTCATTCCTGTAGATATATTACAGGTAAAAGCAATACCAGGCGGAAGTATGGTGGGAACTCTGAATGAGGTCACTTTATCTCCAAATGATCAGGTGCTGGTGAGTAATGCAGGTTTAGGTACCAAACAGTCTTTAAATATTGCTTACTCTATTTCTGCGGAAAATGCATCCAAGGTACTTTTAGGAAAACCACAGGGAACTTACACACAAAAAATAACTTATACTGCCACTGCATTGTAAATCAATACCAATTTTAAATAGAAAAGCCCTCGATACTACAAAAGTATCGAGGGCTTTTCATTTATCATATGAATAAACCTTGTAGTGATTTTACTACATGAACTTCCTTTTTCCACTACAAAGAAACTTTTACCACCACTATAAATTTGCAGTATACAAAAGATAACAATTAAGTAAAAAATAACAATAAATATTACTGCCATGACAAAACTAATTACAATCACAGCCTTAACTTTTGGAGCAATCCTATTTGGAACTAACAATGTTCAAGCTCAAAATACAACCGCAACTACAACGGTAAACATCACCCTGAACGATGTGATCTCTATCGACGCAGGAAGTACAGCCATTGGTAATACGGTAGATTTTAACTATGTTACTGCAGCAG